>CAZWVO010000116.1:0-6364 GCA_964637535.1 uncultured Flavobacteriaceae bacterium | reverse complement strand
GTGTAGTTGCACTAGAAAAAGTATTGATGAAATAGGTAAAATCGGTGCTAAAGGCGGCACTACTTTGTCCTTCTCCTTTGGTAAGCCTTTTTTTATCTCCTCCACTACTGTCTACGCTATACACATCTCTGTTAATTGAGCCATTTTCTGTAGATTGATAATAGACCCTATCCTCGTTTTGATCATATCCGTAATAGTTGGTTACCTCCCAATTTCCTTTGGTAATCTGATTTAATAATTCGCCTTCTGCACTATAGAGATAAATATGATTATTACCATCTTTCTCGCTAGTCCAAATGAAACTATCATCTGCCAAGAAAGTAAGGTTATCAGTAACATCTACATAAGCCTCATCCTTATCTTCTAACAAAAGGCTTACCGAATTGTCTTTGGCATTTACCTGGTGCAATTGCAATACATTCTGATGCCGGTTAGTAGTTTGTACACTAAGGTAACTAGGATTGTTCATCCATTGCATACGCGGTATATAGTACGGGTTACCTAAATCAATTTCCGTATTGGTGCCTTTTACTACATCGTACATATGTAAGGATACCTTTGCATTCTCTTCCCCAGCTTTAGGGTACTTAAATACGTTTTGAGTTTGGTATAAGGCTTTTCCATAAAGATCCATGGAAAATTCTGGAACTTTGGTTTCATCAAAGCGCATAAAAGCAATTTTGGTTCCATCGGCATTCCAAGAAAATGCTTTTACAAAGGCAAATTCTTCTTCATAAACCCAATCTGTTACGCCGTTAATGATTTTATTCTTAACCCCATCTGTTGTTATTTGCTGGGTAGTTTTAGCGGCAATATCAAAAATGTAAATGTTATTTTCAGAAACATAGGCCACCTTACTATTGTCTGGAGACAAGGTAGGTTCTTGTATTTTTTTGTCTGCAATACCATGAAGACTTTTACTAGCAATATCATAAATATAATACTTCCCTAAACTCGATCTTCTAAAAATAGGTTGTACTTCTGTTGCCAATAACAATTTGGTCTCATCTGCAGTAAATTCATAAGAAGTAAAGAAAGGAATATCTCCCAAATCCGAGGAAGATACTATTGTTCCAATTTTTTGTTGCGTTGCATAGTCATAAGTGTCAATAGAAGTGGTACGCAAAGCCCTATTTCTATTCAAAACCGTGTACTGTTTTCCATTCTTTAAAGAGCGTAAAACTTGAATACCCTCTGTTCTAAATGCGCCTCCCCAAATCTCTTCTAGAGAAACTTGCTTTTGTTGAGCAATACTCGTAGTTAAAAACCCAAATACAAAAAGCAATATTACATATGATCTCATAGTCTTGTACAATTAATTAAAAACCTTCAAGTTTACTAATAATTTGACTAAAACTCGCTTAAAACTTAAAATATCTCGCATAATACATTTCCGCTGGCAGCTACCAATTCCTTTCTGTTAATACAAGATAACCAGGCTTGATGCCATATCTGCTTTATCACTATCTTTGAATACCTAAACCAAGCGGCCATGATTACTCCCATTTCCGGTTTTTCTAAGCTTACCAAAACAGAAAAAATAGACTGGATTGCCTCTAACTACACCCACAACTCCGAAGCTACCAAAGCAACACTTGCTCGGTATTGGAATTCCGATGCCAAACTACAAAAACTGCACGACGAGTTTATTGAAAACACCATTACCAACTACTACCTTCCTTTAGGAATTGCGCCCAACTTTTTAATTAATGATCGTTTGTATGCCATACCCATGGCAATAGAGGAAAGTTCGGTGGTTGCAGCTGCTAGTAAAGCCGCAAAGTTTTGGCTGAGCCGAGGGGGGTTTAAAACCACCATTCTGGGTACAGAAAAAATTGGTCATGTACACTTTATATTTGCGGGTGATGCTAAAAAACTACAACACTTTTTTACTGCGGTAAAACCAAAATTACTTGCCAGTACTGCGGCCATTACTAAAAACATGGAAAAACGTGGGGGTGGTATTACCGATATTGTCCTTAAAAATAAAACCAAGGAGCTTAAAGGCTACTACCAATTGCACTGTACCTTTGAAACTCTAGATGCCATGGGGGCTAATTTCATCAATTCCTGTCTAGAGCAATTTGCCGCTACCTTAAAACAAGAAGCACTAGCCTACGCCCCGTTTTCCAAAAAAGAAAAGGAAATTGAGGTGGTTATGAGCATCTTGTCCAATTATGTCCCTAACTGCTTGGTTAGAGCGTCTGTTTCTTGCCCCGTAGAAACCCTAAACGAAGATGAAAATATTAGTGCTACAGCTTTCGCAGAAAAAATGGTACGAGCAGTTGCCATTGCCAAAGCAGAACCCTACCGTGCAGTAACACACAATAAGGGAATTATGAATGGTGTAGATGCGGTAGTTTTGGCTACCGGAAACGACTTTAGAGCTGTGGAAGCAGGAGTACATGCTTATGCGGCCAAAGATGGTAGTTATACTAGCCTTTCCCACGCTGTTATTGAAGAAGGAGTGTTTAAATTTTGGATTGATCTTCCACTTGCCTTAGGAACCGTGGGCGGTTTAACCCGTTTGCATCCACTGGTGCAATTGGCAATGGAAATTTTACAACAACCTTCTGCAAAAGAATTAATGCAATTGGCGGCGGTAGCTGGATTAGCTCAAAATTTTGCTGCAGTACGGTCTTTGGTTACTACCGGTATACAGCAAGGGCACATGAAAATGCATTTACTAAATATTTTAAACCAGCTTAAGGCATCGGAAAAAGAAAAAATGACCTTAATTTCTCATTTTAAAACGCATGTGGTAACCCATGGTGCCGTTACCAAAGCATTAGAACAGTTACGTAATTCATAACAGATGCAGGAATTTTATAGTAACGGAAAACTATTGCTTAGCGGTGAGTATGTTGTTCTAGATGGGGCAAAAAGTTTGGCTTTGCCTACCGTTTTTGGGCAACACATGGGTGTACAAAAAATAGCCTCAAGAGAAATTCATTGGAAAAGCATAGATCATCAGGGAAATGTGTGGTTTACTGGAATAGCTGTAATACCAAATGGGGAAGGTAGTTTTGATTTCAACAGCTCTTCCGATCCGGAGACCGCAGCACTTCTGGGGAAATTGCTCACAGAAACCCGAAAACTGAATAGCTCGGTATTTGATGATACTTCTGGGTTTGAAATTGCCACTCGCCTAAATTTCCCGAGAGATTGGGGCCTAGGGTCTTCTTCTACCCTTATAAATAACATAGCGCAATGGACAAAAGTAGACGCCTACGCGCTTCTTTGGAATGCCTTTAAGGGCAGTGGTTATGATATTGCTTGTGCGCAACATAGCACCCCAATAAGCTATGAACTTATACAGCAACAGCCCAAGATAGCACCTGTAGCTTTCAACCCCTCTTTTACTACTTCCTTGTTTTTTGTTTATCGCAATAAAAAGCAGAATAGTAGAGATGGGATTACACGGTATCAAGCTCAAAATTTCAATCTAGCTACAGCTCTTAAAACTATCTCTTCCTTAACAGATTCCCTGATTGCTGCCACGGACTTAGATCAGTTTGAAAAACTCCTTATAGCACACGAAAATTGCATTAGCTCCATTATTGGCTTACCTCCTGTAAAACAAGCACTTTTTCCCGATTATCCTAGGGCGTTAAAAAGTCTTGGCGCGTGGGGAGGCGATTTTATTTTAGCTGTGGGTGGTAAGGCTGAAAAAGCCTACTTTGAAACTAAAGGGTATTCCACTATTATCTCTTATGAAGACATGATCTTGGCTACATCATCACCTCAGAAATAAACACAAAAAAGCCCCGGCTATTGCCGAGGCTCAATTCGTATGTTACACTCTTTTTTAGTAAAAGGTAGCTCTATTATCTTCTATATCCGAAGCTTCTTTTAAAGCGTTATATACTGCCGTATTTACTTTAGCAGCACTAGAAGTACGCAACGTATTGGCATAGGTACTATAGTTCTCTAATTTGGGTGCTGTTGTTTTCTTCACCACCGTTACCATAAACACCCCTGTACTTCCTTCTATTAAACCAGAAGTAGCCCCTTCTGCAAGCGCAAAAGCAGTACCTACAATTAGAGGTTCATTACCTGCACCGGGTATAGTAGGAGATTTTACGCTAAGCGCAGATGCAGTAGAAACAGGAGTATTGTTCTCCTTAGCAAAGTCATCTATTGTTTTTCCTTTGTTAGCTGCTATAATTTGAGCCGCTTTGCGTTCTTGTCTAATTTTAGGAAGCACTACTGAAGACGCATCTTCTGTAGACATTAACCCCTTAGCATAGGTTGCAGTAACCTGCGCTACGGCATAACCATTATTGATATTAAAACGCTTAATATCTCCAACCTTAGTTTCGCTATTAAAAGCCCATTGTACAATAGAACGCTGTGCGGAAAGTCCGGGTAAATTCTCATCCATTTCTTTAATCTTATTTACAGGGCGTACCGCGTATTCTTTCTCTTTAGCAATATCTGGAAAAGAAGCGTCAGAGGTTGTAGTTTCTATTTCAAAGTTAGAAGCTTCCGTAAATAAGTCATTAATCGTTTCTTCTGAAGGTACTATTTCTCTTGCTAAATGCGCAATTTGAACAATATCTTCTTTATCATCTACTTTAACAATATGATATCCAAATTCAGTTTCTACCAAGCCAACATGCCCTACTGGGTTGTTAAAAGCAAAATCATTAAACTTAGGAGTCATTACGCCTTCTTGGAAATACCCTAAATCTCCTCCTTTTGAAGCAGAAGGGCCATCAGAATTTTCATTAGCTAAAACAGCAAAGTCTGTAACACTTTTTACCGCTTGTTTTAATACTTCATTGGCTTTCTCCTCAGCCTCTTCCTGTGTTCTTGTCACCTTAGGATCTGCTCTTTCTGCACCTTGGTAGGCAATAAGAATATGGCTTGCTTTTACAGAACCATTTGGTTTTCGTTTTACCATTTTGGATATCTTAAAGTAGTCTCCATCACGGTATGGACCATGCATTTGTCCTTCTTGTAAGGTCATAAGCGTATCTGCAAACTGCGCAGGAAGGTCTTTTTTAGCTTTGTAAATGGTATCAAACTTAATATCTGAGTTGCTCCCTAAAAAGCCTGCTAAATCTTCAGTATCTCTAAAGCCTTTAATGGTATCGTTTAATTTAGTAGTTGAATTAAACTGTACTCTGTCTTCTAGAAGCTGAACCACCTCTGCTTTCAATGCCGTTTCATCTGTTGCCGAAGGTTTTTCTTGGAAATACACAAATTGTATATCTCTAGCATTTTCTTGCTCAAAGTCTTCTTTGTGTTCCTCAATGTAGGCTGCAATTTCCCCTTTAGTTACCGTAATAGAAGAATCTGCTATAGACGTATAGGGTACACGTGCATATCTAATATCTATTTTATCATTAGCTAGCTTGTACTCAAACTCCCCCTCTTTAAGTGTAGCTCCAACCCCTGCTTTAATTAAGTTGTAGTATGCCTGCTCTCTTGCACTTCTGATAATGTTGGCCTCATCTTGTAACCATAAAGCATATTGTTGCGGGTTAGTAGCCTTAAGATCTACAATCCACTCTCTAAATTTATTCTCATCAAAAACACCACTTTCATTTAAAAATTGTGGGTTTTGGGTATAATACGGATTGGTGCGGATAAAATTGATGATTTGATCTTGCTCTATATTTATTCCAAGATCACTTATTTGTTGTCCCAAAACGGCACTTCTTATCTCCTGGTCGTAAACGTTATTTACAACAGACAAAGTGGAGCTGTTATTTCCATAACGCGAAGCACTTTCTACTCTTCTTCTAAATTCGTCTATAGAAATTTCATCGCCGTTAACCTCTGCTACCGCAGAGCCAGTCTTTACCCCGCCAAAATCATTTCCGGTAAATATACCTGAGATTACAAACGCAAATAAAGCCAATCCAATTATAAGGATTAATACTGTGGTACGTTTTCTAATATTTTCTAAAATTGCCATAATGCAAGTTGTTTAAATAATGCTATAATTATTGGGAGGCGAAAATACCATTTTCTTTGAAATAATAAAAGTGAAAAGGGGTCTATCTTAGGGCGTTAACATCCCTAATCTTGCTCTATAAGCTGTAAGGATACCAAATCTATCTTTGTACTGGATACTTCTAGGATGGTAAACATAAAATCTCCTATTTGAATTTCCGTGTCTTGTTCAGGAATTTCTCCTGTTTTACTCATTATAAGTCCGCCCAAGGTCTCATATTCTTCACTATCTGGGAGTTCTAATTTGTAATTTTCGTTAACATAGTCTACTTCAAGACGCGCAGAAAATCTAAAGGAATTATCCGTAATCTTCTCTTCAATAAGATCTGTAGTATCGTGTTCATCCTCAATTTCCCCAAAAAGTTCTTCTACAATATCCTCTACGGTCATCATACCAGAT
>CAZWVO010000115.1:0-6398 GCA_964637535.1 uncultured Flavobacteriaceae bacterium | reverse complement strand
GCATATGTTTATGCATGCCTCATACACTCCAGATGGAGGGCTGTACTTTCAACATATCTTATTTAATATGTTTGCACTTTGGATGTTTGGTACTCCGGTAGAGCGGGCTTTAGGAACTAAGAAATTCCTATTCTTTTATATCTCTGCGGGGCTAGGGGCAGCCCTAATTTCTTTAGGAGTAGATTACGCGCAATATACGGCTATTGCCAATGAACTATCTGTGGATATTAGTAGCGACGTGCTTCGTCAAATTGTAAATATTAATATGAATGATGGGCATAATTACCTTAGAGGGGAACTGTTAAGAGCTGGTTTAAAACCAATAGAAGAACAATATAATCTAACCATTAATAACCAGAATTTGGGTATCTTATTTGATTTAAATAGACATACTTTAAAAAGTATGCTTGGCGCTTCTGGAGCAATTATGGGCGTGTTAGTGGCTTATGCTATGATGTTTCCTAACGCAGAATTAATGCTTATTTTTCTGCCTATTCCAATTAAAGCTAAGTATTTTATACCTGCTCTTATTGCCTTGGATTTATTTTCTGCGGTAACCGGAGTGTCTATCTTTAGTCCAGGAAATACAGCGTATATAGCGCATTTAGGAGGAGCCTTAATGGGTTTTCTTATGATGTGGTATTGGAAAAAAAATCAGTTTAATAAGAATCGCTGGAATTAATATGGCTGTAGGAGATTTAAAATATCAATTTACCCAAATGGGCGCTGTAGGGAAACTTATCCTTATTAATGTTGCGGTTTTTATTTTAGATGGTTTAATTACCTTTTTTTTCCAACTTCCTTTTCTCACCATAAAAGAATGGTTTTGGTTGCCCAAAGACCTTTTACAATTTCTTGGACAGCCCTGGGGTATTCTTAGCTATTCTTTTTTTCATAATGACATACTGCATATTTTCTTTAATATGCTTATACTGTACTTCTCGGGTAGAATTATCAGCAATCTATTTGGTGATAAACGGTTTTTAACGATCTACTTTCTTGGCGTCATTTTGGGTGGACTTTTCTTTATGTTGTCCTATAATCTTTTTCCTGTTTTTTTGGATATTAAAGTAGCGGGAGTCTATGGTGCCTCTGCAGGGGCTATGGCAACCCTTATTTTTATCTGTGCTTATTTGCCTAATAAAGAAGTACGGGTAATTTTCTTTACGCTTAAACTCTGGCATATTGGGGTGTTTTTTGTGGTTTTAGATTTGGTGCAAATCCCTACAGGAGATAATGCTGGAGGTCGACTTGCACATTTGGGTGGTGCCCTGTTAGGATATGTGTACGCAACGCAATTAGGGAAAGGAAGAGATATTGGAAGCGGCTTTTCTAATTTTGTTGATGGAATTGTAAATGCTTTTAAAAAAAAGGAAAAGAAAGCACCTTTAAAAACAGTATACCGTAGCGAGAGAAAAACAGCAGTAAAAAAGACAGATTTCAGCAAGGAAACCAAGCAGCGTAAAATAGACAATATTTTAGATAAAATAAGTAAGTCGGGTTATGAAAGTTTATCCAAGGCGGAGAAAGACTTTCTATTTAAAGCGGGCAAGGAAGATTAAAATAGCTAATGTATAGCAATAGTATAACAATGTCAATCTTTTTGAACGATCATTCCCTTTTAAACTAAAGAGCAGATGAAACTAAAGCTGTTCTTTAAAAACGTATTGGTGTTTGGTAATATACTGTTCGCACTGTTACTGTTAATTGCTTGTTTTGTGCCCTATATTGATAGCGCAAAACTAGCTTTCTTAGGGCTTTTAGCTCCCGTGCTTATTTTGGGAAACCTCTTTTACGCGCTTTTCTGGTTGCTCAAACAACGCGCTTTTTTTCTACTCTCGTTTGCTCTTGTTGTGTTGAGTTACTTTTGCTTAGGAACATTTATTCGGATAAATTTCAACAAGGAACCTCCAAAAGAAACAGACTTACGTATTATGTCTTTTAACGCACGAGTATTTAATAGAAATGAAGATATTGATCAGGATAATATTCCGGAGCAGATTTTAGATTTTGTAGCAGAACAATCTCCAGACATCCTATGTTTTCAGGAATTTAGATATACTTATAAGGACCATCTACCGCAGTATCCCTATTATCGTATTAGTTACGAAAAAGGAAGACAGAAAGTAATGCATGCTATATTTTCTAAATACCCTATAGTGCAAACCCAATCTTTAGCATTTCCCAACTCTAGTAATGAAGGGGTGTATTCTGATATTGTTTATCAAAAAGATACCTTGCGTATTTATAATTTACACTTGGAATCTTTTAGGGTAAAACCTAACGCCAAAGCTATTAGCAGCGAATCTTCTAATATACTTTTTAACCGGCTAAGCAATGCATTTGCAAAACAACAAGAACAAGCAGCGCTAACACAAAAACATTTGAAGCAATCTCCTTACTTAAATATTGTTTGTGGTGATTTTAATAATACGCAAAGCTCCTATAGTTATAAAAAAATTAGAGGAAATATGTTAGATACTTTTGATGAAAAGGGGCATGGTTTTGGGAAAACTTTTAATTTTTTTAAGCTACCGTTTCGAATAGATTTTATTTTAGTAGACCCCAAAATAACGGTAGTAAATCATACGAATTATGAAGTATTACTTTCAGACCATTTGCCATTAATGAGCACCTTGCGTATTCCTCATAAAAAATAACAATCCGTCAGGTCTGCAACAATATGAATAACAAATGCTATTCCTAACAAGCGGGTCTTTTTAAAAAATAGTAATCCAACATAAATGCCTATAGCCACGTAGCTGTGCAAGGGGTGAAAATTGATACTACATCTATTTGGATCAAAAATGGGGTTGGCTAAGAGGTGGTCAATATCAATAATAAAACCAGCAAGTAGAATGAGAATAACCCTCCATCGGTGTTCTTTAAAAAAGAAGAATCCTATAGCAATAGGGACTATGATATGAATACCATAATGAAGAAAAAATCTAAGCATCTAAAACGGCTAATGGAAAACGCTCCAAGTAAGAAAGGGCATTTGTACCTTCGTTAAATAACAGGTCTAAGATAGCGGTATTTGAAATAAACCCATGTTTAGCACCAAATACCTGGTTGTACGGCTCTTGAACTACTGTATTTTTTAGTTTCGCATTTGCTAAAAACCGACCGTCAATGGCAGTTAAAATATTTTTTTGATAGGTAGTGGTACGCTGCTGGGGCATGGACAACTGCAGACAGTCACAAAGGACAGCAATAGCCGCTAAATTAAAGTCCAAAAGATACTTGTGTTTCTTCTCAAAGAGTGGGGCTAAATCATCTTCATAAAATTCAAAAAACGGAGAGGTACGGTAAGCAGTTTCTAGTGTTCGCCAGTGTTGCCTTTTCCAAGCGTAAGTGTCATCTAAGAGTACATCTTTATATTTTTGGCGTCCTTGTTCGCCTCCAACATGTTTTATAGGGATGTTGAGCATATGCTGCCCCTGATCTGTACAGATATAACATCGGTTACGGTAGGTTTGTTTTTGATAGTTATCACATACTTCCCAAATCACCTGTTTTTGCACCATAATTGCAAAATAGGTGCTATTAGGAAAGTATCCTGGATGTAATACTACCGTGGTGTTGGTGGATGACAATGTGCTTAGGATTTAGCTTTCTTTTTTCGCTTTTTTCTAAAGAAGTCAAATACAAACCAGCCTGCCAAAAGCATTAAAAAATATTTAAAATACGAGCGTGGTTCTCCATCTCCACCAACTGTGGTGAAAACACGATCCCAGCGAAAGCTCCAATTGGAAATACCATCATTAATACCATCAATACTCATCCATATAAAGACGGGTTTTCCTACGATATGATCCTCTGGCACATAGCCCCAAACTCTACTGTCCTCTGAGCTATGTCTATTGTCTCCCATCATCCAATAATAATCCTTTTTAAAGGTATAACTATTGGCTACCTCGCCATTTAAAAGGACCTGATTTCCAGAGACACTAATAGTATTTCCTTCATAACGACTAAGGATTCTTTTATACAATGGTAAAACGCTAGTATTTAATGGTACCGTAGTACCTGCCTTAGGAACATATATGGGACCAAAATTGTCCATGGTGCCGGGATACTGCGGATTTTGAGGAAAAGTAGAAGTGTCCTTATTGGTATAGTTCACCTTTTGAATGGATGATATTCCTTCTTTTTTTGCCCCTTCCGCAGCTTCTTTAGCGGTAAGATTAAAAATTAATTTATTGGATACAGGTTCTGGTTTCAAATAATTAATGAGGTTTTGCTTTTGACTAGAGATACCTCCAATAAAATAGCCATAGGAAGCATCTTCATCAATTTTCGTAAAACTAGTTCCGTCTGCTAAAAGATCAGGAGTTCTTTCATCATTCAAGATGGTATTAGAAATACGATATATCCTGGCGCCATTAATATAATTTTTTCTACCTAAAATACGATACACACTGCTAGCTCGGGGCCCTGCTACGGTAACCACATGCATATGTTGCGGTTTTGCTCTTTCTGGAAGTACAATTTGTTTTCCATTAATGTGCACATATCCATTTATTATGGATAGCGAATCTCCTGGAATAGCCACACAACGCTTTACATAGTTAGATTTTTTATCAATAGGTTTTAAAACTCCTTTTCTACGTTCAAAAAACTGATATACGGTATCTGCAGGCCAACTAAATACCACAATGTCATTATTCTTTACTTTTTGAAGTGCTGGTAGTCTAAAATAGGGGAAACGCAGTTTATTCTTCCAAGAGTTTGCCGCTGTTTCCGGATTTACATCGGCAACATAAGACCTGGTTTTAATTATTGGTAGCGTATCATGAACCATAGGCGCAGCGACTGCTGTAATAGGGGTTCTAGCACCATAGTGAAACTTACTTACAAATAGGAAATCGCCAATCAATAACGTTTTCTCCAAAGACCCAGTAGGAATAACAAAAGGTTGTATAAAATAGGTGTGAACAAAAGTTGCTGCTACAACAGCAAACACAATAGAACTTACCCATTCTCCTAAGGCAGTTTTTGGGTTGGTACTTCTATCCGCTATATAGCTAACATCTTGCGTGTAATTGATATAATAAATATAAAAACCTAGGGTAAGGATTACCAACCAGGTATCTACTAAACTGTTCTTTCCAAAACTGCGTATGGTCTCTACCCAGACTACTGGAAACATGAGTAAATTAATAATAGGTATAAAAAGCAAAACAACCCACCATTTAGGTCTCCTAATAATTTGCATTAATACAATAGCATTGTATACTGGAATAGCTGCTTCCCATGCTTTTCTACCCGCTTTTACATATAATTTCCAGGTGCCTAAAAAATGTATTATCTGTACAATAAGGATGAAAATAATCCATTGGGTGCTGTTCATACACGAAGTATTAAGTAGTTGTTATTCTGTTGTTTGTCTGTTTAATTCTAACGAAAACTAGTCTTTTTGACGATAAAGCTTAAAAATTGTTACCTCTTTTAACCCATATTTAACACATCTTTCATGGTGTAAACACCCTTTTTTCCAACCAACCATTCTGCTGCTACCAGGGCTCCTAAGGCAAACCCTTCACGATTATGCGCTTCATGAGTAATGGCTATGGTATCTACGTCACTCGTATATGCTATAGTATGCGTTCCGGGCACTTCACCTATACGTTTGGAAGTGATGGGTACCTTATTAGCTTCGGTTTCTCCCAAAACCCAACCATCCAACGTAGAGTTGGCAATAATGCCCTCGGCTAGCGTAATTGCTGTACCGCTAGGAGCATCTAATTTTTGGGTATGGTGAATCTCTTCTAGCGCCACCGAGTAAGCCGATAAATTCTTCATCATCTTGGCCAAATAGGAGTTTAGTTCAAAAAAAACATTTACACCTAAACTAAAGTTGGATGCGTAAATAAATCCTCCCTTTTTTTCTTCGCATAGCTGCACTGCTTCGTCGTATTTCGCTAACCATCCCGTGGTACCAGAAACGATAGGAATGTGTTCCTTAAAACAGCTTGTAATATTAGTAAAAGCCGAATCCGGAGTGCTAAAATCAATAGCAACATCAATATTTTTAAAATCTATGGTAGAGGTATGTTCGTCAATTTTGGCAACAATATGATGTCCTCTTTGTGCTGCCAATTGCGCAATCATTTTGCCCATTTTCCCATATCCAAAAAGTGCAATATTCATGGTCTAGAATTTAATAGTCAGTGCCATCCCATAATAGGGATTGCTGGTTACAGGATTTACATCTAAGTAGGGCTGAAAATCCATACTTAAGTTATCATCTACATTGTACTGTTTTAAATGTGCATCTACATTAGCATCTATAATATTAAGTGCATATAAAGCAATGGTCACTAAAAGGGCTAAATCCCGATCTCGTTGAAAACGCTCTTGTCGGTCTTCCAAAGCGGTATCAGATAGCAAAGGAT
>CAZWVO010000114.1:0-6401 GCA_964637535.1 uncultured Flavobacteriaceae bacterium | reverse complement strand
TTTTAAGATATGAGTTACTTAACTGCAACCAACGATTTATATAAAGAAGCTGCACTTACTCCAGATGTTGGATTGTGTTGTACTACAAATCCTGTTTGGCAATTTCCTGGCCTTTCTATTCCAAAAATTATGCAGGAAATGAACTATGGTTGCGGTAGTACGGTGTCTGCTCAAGACTTAGTTAACAACCCTAAGGTACTTTATGTTGGTGTTGGCGGGGGTATGGAACTATTACAATTCTCCTATTTTTCACGTCAAAAAGGTGGTGTTACTGGAGTAGATGTAGTAGATGAAATGTTAGAAGCATCTAAAAATAACTTTAAGATTGCGGAAGAAGAAAATGACTGGTTTAAAAGTGAATTTGTAAACCTTGTAAAAGGAGATGCTTTAAATCTTCCTATTGCAGATGAAAGTATAGATGTTGCAGCTCAAAATTGTCTCTTTAATATTTTTAAAGCCGAAGACCTTAAAAAAGCGGTAGCGGAAATGTACCGTGTATTAAAGCCACATGGTCGTTTGGTAATGAGCGATCCAATATGCGAACAACCCATGAACGAAACGCTAAGAAATGATGATCGTTTACGTGCGCTTTGCTTAAGCGGTAGTATCCCAATGGCTGATTATATTAAATCCTTAACCGATGCTGGTTTTGGCACTATTGAAATTAGAGCACGAAAATCCTATAGAGTCTTATCGCCTAACCATTATCCTACAGAAGAGTTGGTATATATTGAATCTATAGAGATTGCTGCTATTAAAGACCCTATGCCAGAGGATGGTCCTTGTATTTTTACTGGTAAAACAGCCATATACTACGGAGATGAGGAATATTTTGATGATCAACAAGGCCATGTTTTAATGCAAAATCAGCCCCTTGCTGTTTGTGATAAAACTGCAGACGCCTTAGCAAAAGCGAATGATCAAATTCATATTAGTGAAAGCACTTTCCACTATGATGGTGGTGGATGTTGCTAAAAACTGCTTTTGCGAAATTACGGGAGATGAACATAGTAATTACGACTATGCTTAAGGGGCAAATATGTAAGGAAAATGTTATTTTCCAGACTTAATTGGTACACTTTAAATTCTTAATGTTATGCGAATCTTAATATTTTTTTTACTACTTCTTATTACCTCTTGTGGAAGCACTAGCCGGGTAAAGCAGGTGGTTGATCTAGCTCCTAATACAGCTACTGAGGAAGAAGCTTCAGTTGCTAGTGATCAAAAAGAAATGACGGAAGAAACGGTTGTGGAAGAAGTAGCCCAAATGGAAAGTGCAGCAGAAACAAAAGCAGTTGAAGATACCATGGTAAAGGAAATGGAACAAGATACTACCAAAAGCATGACTAAAGTAGCTGTAGATCCTATGGTTGAAACATTACCGGCTCCAGCTGCTGAGGCTACTACCTTTGATCATACTATTTGGAACACCTTGCTTCAAAAACATGTGAATGCTAAAGGTGATGTAGATTACAGTGGATTTAAAAAAGAGCTTACCGTATTAGAAACGTACTTAAGCCAACTGTCCGATAACATGCCAACCGAAACATGGGAGAAAAATGAAATATTAGCGTATTGGATAAATGCCTACAACGCCTTTACAGTAAAATTAATTATAGTAAACTACCCTACCAACAGTATTAAAGATATTAAAGATCCTTGGGGCCAACGTTTCTTTAAACTGGGTAAAAAATGGTATAACTTAACGGAAATAGAGCATAAGATTCTAAGAAAAATGGATGAACCCCGTATTCACTTTGCTATTAATTGCGCATCATTTTCTTGTCCTAAGCTCTTAAACGAAGCTTTTACTGCGTCCCAAATGGAGGCGCAATTGGAACAGATGACTATTGGTTTTGTAAATGATCCCACTAGAAATAAAATAACGGCTAACGCTGTACAACTTTCCCAAATTTTTAAGTGGTACAAAAAAGACTTTACTACAACAGGAAAAATTATTGCGTATCTAAATGCCTATGCTAAAACTCCTATTGATGCGAATGCTAAAATATCATACCTTAAATACGATTGGAGCTTGAATGAAGCAAAATAGATCTCCCGAAATAAGCATTATCATTCCCGTTTTAAATGAGCAAGATCATATAGGCGACCTTCTTACTCATATTAAAAATCGTAGTTCTAGTCAAAATATTAAAGAAATTATTGTTGTTGATGGAGGAAGTACGGACAACACCGTACAACTTGCCATTGCTAAGGGCGCTAGTATTCTGCACAGTAAAAAGGGGAGAGCAATACAAATGAATTACGGGGCAAAGTATGCCTCTGGAGATATTTATTACTTTTTGCATGTAGATACTCTTCCTCCTCGAAACTTTGATTCCTTTATCTTAAATGCTATAGCGCAAGGCCAAGAAGCAGGTTGTTTTAGAATGCAATTTGATAGCCGTAGCCCCTTTCTTAAATTTTTTGCTTGGTTTACGCGTATTAACCATAAAATATGCCGTGGGGGTGATCAATCTTTATATCTTACCAAATCCCTTTTTAAAAAGGCTAGTGGCTTTAATGAAGCCTATAAAATATATGAGGACAGTGAATTTATAAGTCGACTATATCAAATAACAGATTTTAAGGTTTTACCCAGAACCGTATTAACCTCTGCACGAAAATATAAAGAAAAAGGTACGGTAAAACTGCAATATCATTTTGGCGTAATTCACCTTAAAAAATTCTTTGGCGCTGGTCCAGATGAGCTATATCAGTACTACAAAAGAAATGTGTCTTTATAAAAGCAACTACTTTATAACGATATAGTAAACTATTGTAATCAAAAATATACAAGCTGATACTTTCCTCTTACAACTGTAGAAACCTTTTCTTTTTTTCTATAATACAGTACTTTAGTACCTATGGATTTACAATTAAACAAACAACTCTTTGTAATAGGAGGTGCCACTAGAGGCCTTGGTAAAGCTGTGGCAGAGCAGCTTATTGCGGAAGGTGCTTTAGTAATTCTAGTAGGACGTACTCAGCAAAAATTAGACGCACTTGCAGCTGCGAGCAGCAGGGTAGAAACCATCTGTGGAGATATTACACAAGAAAATACCATTGCTAAAATTATAGCCACTATTGGAGATAGAAAATGTGTTGGCGCGGTCATTAACGCTGGTGGACCGCCGGCAATGCCTGCTTTAGATACCCAGCTTCAAGATTGGGACAATGCCTACCATAAGGTGGTAAGGTGGAAGATAGCACTAACCCAAGCATTGCTTCCTAAAATGATGGAAAATCAATATGGCAGATTCCTTTATATAGAGAGCGTATCTGTAAAACAACCTGTAGAGAATTTAGTGCTAAGCAACGCTATGCGCCTAGCTATGGTAGGATATGTAAAAACCTTATCTCAGGAAATTGGCACCTCTGGAGTTACGCTTAATATTTTAGGGCCAGGGTACCATGCTACGCAACGACTTAACAGTCTTTTTGATAAAAACAGCACACTAAAAGGCGTTTCTTCTCAGGAAATAAAAACCAACTTTGAAGCAGATACGGCTGTAAAACAGTTAGGAGACCCCAAAGATTTTGCTACCCTAGCAGCTTGGCTGCTCTCTCCTTACAGTAAATATATTACAGGGCAAACGATTACTATAGATAGTGGATTGGTGAAAGGCGTTATGGGATAAAAAACTTCCTAGGGAATAAATACACCGCTATTAATCTTCATAATCTAACAACGCACCTTCACTAATCCATTTGGCTAAAGCCTGACGATTATCGGGATCTAGAATACGACGTTGATCTTTTTTATTACTGATGTTTCCAATTTCTATAAAGGTCATTGGCGGATGTGTTTTCTTTACCAAATAAAGCCCCGTTCTATCTTCAAAAGTGCCGTTATATTCCCTATTTGGCTGGTATTTCTTATACTTTTTCTGAAAGGTTTTATGAATACTTTCTGCTAGTTTCTTCCCATTTTCGCTTTTCTCGTGATGATAGAAAAACACATCAATATTTTGCCCTTTACTTCTACTATCGACATGAGTTACAATTAAGCGCTGGTATTTTCCTTTATGTTTTGCATACAATCTATTTACCGTGTTGGTACGTTGTCTTAAACGTTCTTTCTGACTAAGCGGAATAGGTTCACTTGGATAATTTACCTCATCATGATCGATATCTAAAATACGGTCATCTCTAATGCCATCGTTAGGATCGCGAATAATAACATACACCTTAGCTCCATGAGAAAGTAACTCTTTTGCTAAACGTAAGGTAACATCATAGGCGTATTCATCTTCTGCGATTTGTTTGCCTACATAAGTAGTAACCGCTCCTGGATCTGGGCCTCCATGACCAGAAATAAGGTAGTAAACCGTGTTCTTTAGACGATCACTTTTTATCTCTACCGTAGCGTGTTCCGCTCCAAAAATTTCATAAGATATGCCCTTAACTGACTTCGGGTTTACCAACACCTTTTTACTTGCAATACTATCCTTAAGCTCAGTTGTATTAGCAAGGGTATCAATGGCCACAATGCTATCCGGGGTCATATTAGGAACAAAATACCTTTGACCGGCAATAAGATGAATACTATCTCGTAATGAAGCTAAATTTAAACGTATAAATTGATCTCTATACGCATATGGGTCTATACCTTGTTTGCGAAGCAAGGAATAAATACCATCGCCTTGGACTGCCACAACCTGGATTAGAGAATCCTTAGTCTCCTCCACTTGCGGCGGTTGCGCCCACAGACCGTATCCCACGATGAACAATAGTAAAGGAAGTGCAATACGTATATTAGTTCTCATTAATAAGGGTTCATACTCTTTATAGTTAGAATTATCTCACTTCTCCATTATACAGTCAAAAACAATGCCTAATTTCATGCAAAAATATAACGCAATCTGGAATTGCCTTTGCTAAAATTTAGATTTAGTTAACGGAGAAGTTAACAATGTAATTAAACATTATCCTCTTCCACTAAAATTGTTACTTAGCGGTTACAAATTAAACTTGCAGTTCATTGACACGAGTTCTTCTCTTTAGAGCAGCATATTTTCTTGCACATAGTAACTACGTCAAAGATAATTTTGGTGCGTATTCGAGTCATCAATTATAGAAAAAAGGCCTATGTGGAAGATACATCGATTCTTAAAAATACTGTCCTATTCCAAAGACAATACCCTTTGCAGAATCTCTGGTAATACCAAAACCATAATCGATACGGAAAATAGCGTTAAAAATACTTTTATGAATAAAACGTAATCCTCCGCCGGGGTAAATACGCAAATTCTGACTACTCCCAAAATCGCTAAAATCCCCACCGGGGTTTCGCCAAGAGCCACCATCTATAAAAACGTTACTTTGTAAGACAAACCAATCTTTATCTATTAAGGTATGCCTATATTCTGTATTTAATACAATGGCCGCAGTACCTCTATCTATGGTATTCCCAACCCCTCTAATGTTTAAATTATTATCTACCGCAAAAGGTGCAAAAGGCGTATCTATATTACTAGCCAGACCAAGGCGAAGTCTACTGGCCCAGTTTCCTTTTTCGCCAACACGATGAAAGTAAACAAAATCATTAAATCCAATTACAAATTCGGGCAGTATTGCATCGGTAGTGTTTACATACTGAAAATTTAAGCTACTCTTAAAACCCGAAAGGTATTGGTAGTAATAGCTAACGTTGTTATAATCGTAAATAAATTTATACAGGAATTTATCTACCGTCAATGCCAACGGCACATCATCGTTTATCGCTCCAGAAATGTATTGGTAATCTTCGGTAAAAAAGTTAATCCCTAATTCTATTCTATGTTTATAATTAAATTGATACAACCCTAACACTTCAAAAGAGGCATTGTTATACTTGTAATCAGCAGAGGTATTATCAAAGAAAACAGGTTCTCTGGTAGTGAGATCTTGATAGTTTAAGGCCAGTCCCAATTTATTACTAAACAAATAAGGCGCTCTAAGATTTACCCCAAAGGAGTTGAAAACATCTCGTTGGTAGAACCCTCCTAGGGTAATGTTGTTACCCAATAAATTAAACTCTTGCAAGCCAAGCCTAAATGCAAATTCATCATTCGTAGAGGTGTATAAACTGGCATAGGGAATTAGGGTGAAATTTTCTTCAATATTATAAAATACATTATAGCTATTGTCATCTGCTTTAAAGACTTGGAAATACGCATGAGAAATAGAAGGTAAACGGCGTAAACGTGCTATATCTTTTTCTATAGCAGCAGAGTCGAGGACTGCACCAGGTTTTACTTGGGCAATTTTTTTAATAAATGAAGCTTTGGTACGTTTTTGACCCTGAACTTTCACATCAGCCACTGTAGGTTGTTGGGATAGCAAATTAGCACAGAAAAAAAAACATAAGAGCAAAAGACAGCTCCTCATAGCAAAAATTATTTAGAGCTAAAGATAAC
>CAZWVO010000113.1:0-6431 GCA_964637535.1 uncultured Flavobacteriaceae bacterium | reverse complement strand
TAAATATCCAATAAACCATCTTGATTGACATCTGCATAGGTAACACCAGTTGACCAGGTTCCTAAATTTTCAATATGTGCAATTTTGGAAACATCTTCGAACTGTAAATTTCCTTTATTAATATAAAGCTTATCTGCCCCCGTATTGGAACTAAAAAATAGGTCTATTAAGGAATCATTATTAAAATCTGCTGCGGCAACACCTGCACCATTGTAATAGTAGAGGTATGTTAAGATGTTAAGTTCTGGAGTACTGTTTAGGGTATTGCTAAAAGTGAGCCCCGATGCGGCAGCATCAATTTTTTTAAATAGGGTTTCTTCCCCCTTGTTTTTACAAGTGGAAAACACACACAAGAACAAAATAAAGAGACCACTATATTTGCGCATTAGGTATCATCTATACGAAACGACAAGATAGATAATCTTTAATGAAAGTAAAAAGTTGTTAGGCCCTAAAAATGGGAGTTTTTGTTAATTTCTTGGAATACTTTGTGTATTGTTCATTGAAGTGTTGATTTGCTCTCCAGTGGGCATTAATATAATGCTTACAGCAGTGCCGCTATTTAGATCTGAGGCAGAATGAGAACCCATAAAATAGGCTATACCAGAAGCAGGCATGACAAAGTTAAAACCATCTATATTAGCGTCAATAGGTGCTCCAGAACCAAAACTTGTAGATCCACTTCCTAGAATTCCACTAAAATTACTGTTGGCAAAAACACTTAGCGAAGCCTCTCCAGAACCCGCACCTCCAGAATTCATAACAACCGTTACACTAGAACCTGGAGGAGCCCAATAGATACCCGTATCTTCATCAAAACTACTAAGTGTTACAGTAATGGTAACCGTATCACTACTTGTTAAACCTTCACCATCGGTAACTGTTAGCGTTACTATAAATATGCCAGGCGAGTTATAGGTGTAGCTGGGGTCTGGTAAAAGCGAACTACTGCCATCACCAAAGGTCCAACTATAGGAAACGACGCCAACATCATCTGTTGAATTACTACCTGTAAAGTCAATAGTTAAAGGAACAATTCCTGTTACAGAACTAGCAGAAGCTACAGCTACTGGAGCTTCGTTTGGACCACCCTCACCATTAACCGTAACAATAACAAAGGCTTGGTTACTAATTTCGGCTCCATCAGATATTTTATAGGTAATAAAGGGCGTTTCTATATCGCCGGCATTTAAACCATCAAAATCTCCAGACGGATCATAGGTTAAGGTTCCATCTGCACTAAGGTTAAAAATCCCTCCGGAAGTACCTACAACATTGTTCCCCACATTGGCAGGACTACCGTTAACTTCTACAACGGTTATAGGATCTCCATCTGGGTCATTATCTGCTCCATTTCCATTATTATCAAATACAGATCCCACAAGGGTACCGCTGGCTAGAATGTCAAATTCGTCATTTTGAGCTACTGGGGCTTGATTTGCAGCGCCCACCCCTGTTACGGTAACACTCACCAAAGCGGCGTTACTAGTTATGGTACCATCACTTATTCTATAAGTAATAGTAGTTTGACCAGTTTCACCGGCATTTAAAGCATCAAAATCTCCAGATGGGTCAAAAGTGATATTTCCATTGGGTAGTATGGTAAACTCGCCTCCTCCTGTTCCCGCAACTGTAATTCCCACGTTAGCAGTGTTGCCACCCACTTCTACAACAGTAATGGGGTCTCCATCTGGGTCACTATCTGCTCCATTTCCATTGTTGTCAAATACAGATTCATTAAGGGTGCCATTTTCGGCTACTGTAAATGCGTCATTTTCGGCTACAGGAGATTGATTAGGGTTGCTAGATCCATTAATGAATACGGTAACTGTAGCTACTGTACTATTTGCTTCTCCATCTGATAAGATATAGGTAATCTCCGTATCTATAGATTCGCCATTATTTAAATCATCAAAATCTCCATCAGTAGTAAAGGTTAAACTCCCATTTGCACTAATATTAAACGTACCTCCATTACTTCCTTGAACATCTATTCCCACATTAGTTGCGCTACCATCTACTTGGTTTACGCTAAAGAAATCTCCATCCGGATCATTGTCTACTCCATTTCCATTATCGGCAAATACAGATTCATTAAGTGCACCAGTTTCTGACGTAGTAAAGAAATCGTTTAATGCTATAGGAGCTTGATTTCCAGTTCCAGAACCAATAATAGTTACAGACACCGTAGCTACATTGCTATTTAAAGTACCATCAGTTAGTCTATAGGTGATGGAAGTGGTTACAGATTCGCCATCAATTAAGTCGTCAAAATCTGTAATATTATCGAAAGTTAAGGTTCCATTGGATAGTATGGTGAACTCACCCCCTTCCGTTCCAGGAACCGTAGTTCCCACATTAGCTGCGCTGCCATTAACCTGATTTACGGTAAAGGCATCGCCATTTGGATCGCTATCTGCTCCATTTCCATTGTCTGCAAATACCGATTCTGTAAGGTTAGCCCCTTCTCCTTCAGTAAAGACATCGTCTTCTGCTATTGGAGCTTCGTTAGCTGCGTTAACTGTTATTGTAATTGTAGCCGTATCTGTAAGCCCTTCTACATCTGTTACGGTTAAGGTAACGATAAAGGTGCCTGGAGTAGTAAAGGTGTGTTCTACTTCAGCGGCAACTGAATTGGCAGAACCATCTCCAAATTCCCATTCATAGGCCGTAATTGCATCATCATCTGTAGAATTGTTAGCATTAAAATTAACCGTTAATGGTGCAACACCAGAAAGTGGGTTTGCAGTGATAACCGCACTAGGCGGTAGATTGCCCTCCATTACACTAATGGTAATGGTTGCCTGACTGTCATTGCCCGGAGTGCCATCATTAATGGCATAGGTAAAGCTTACATCTCCTTCAAAATTGGTGGCAGGAGTAAAGGTAACCGTGTTGGCGTCACTTTCTACTGTACCTGAAGATGCTGGAACCAAGTCGCCAAGTTCTATTATACTCAACACATCGTTTTCAGGATCTGTATCGTTTAGTGTTGGATCAAAACTAATTTCCGTATTAAGGGCGGTACTTTCATTATCGTCTACTGCTGTAGGGGGTTCATTTGTACCTAATTCATCTACCACATCAAGATTAATAGTTGCCATAAGCTCTTGGTCGTTGCTGTCTCTTAGATCAAACTGTAGCAAAGTTGCTCCCAGTTCATCAGGAATAAACAGTAATTCATGAGTTCCAGGAGTTATTGCAATAAAACTATTAAGGACAACAGGATCATTGTTAGTCTCTGTAAATACCCCAGATCCTGATGCAAGACTATAATTACGTTCATAGGTTACTCCGGTTGTGCTAGTATCTTCTATTAGAGTAACAGTGATTGGCACGCTACTACCAAGAAGCACCTCTGTTGTTGGAGTTGTAGCAGTCCATACTAATGAAGCATTACTTATTACATATGTTAGCTCTAGCGTTTCTGTAAACCCAAAATTATCTGTAGCTGTTACAGTTACTTGATACGTTCCAGGTTCTGAAGCCTCAAAATTTAAGGTAATTGATAAATTATCGACCGGGAGTAAGGTCCCTTCAGAAATGGATTCACCATCTACGGTTAAGAAACTTATGTTATCATTATCTGAACTATAGAAAATAGAATAATTATATCCTTCTACTATTTCTTCTGGGATAATGGTAAATGTAGAGGCAAGGGGTTCATTCACAAAACCCTCCGCTTGGTGAGATTCGGTAAAATCAAATTCTACTTCCGTTAATAAGCCTACATCTTTAGTACAGGCTAGGAAGAAGAAAAGAAAAAAAAGATATTGAAATACGTTCTTAAACCTCACTTACGCTTATTTACCAAAAAAATAACTAAAATAATAGGATTTTAGTATGTGTCTTCTCCTTTTAATGATGAATATGTTTTCTTTTAATCCGGAACGCCTAATCTAAAAAAGAGAATTAACTAAATGTATTGGTTAATGATGTTCTCAAACAATTCTTGTTTTCCACTTTGCAAGCCCGGTTCCCCATTACTTTTAGCAATTTCATAAAGTGCTTTTAGGTCTAATTTTCCAGCTTCAAAATCTTTTCCATGGCCTTCATTAAAGGAGCTATATCGCTTCTCTCTTAAGGATTTATAGGGCGATGATGAAATAATTTTATCCGCCACCAAGAGTGCTCTTGCAAAAATGTCTGCCCCTCCAATATGGGCGTAAAAAACATCATCCATATCTGTAGAGTTACGTCGTATTTTGGCATCAAAATTAATGCCTCCTCCTTGTAGACCTCCTGCTTGGAGAAATACTAACATAGCCTCAGTAACTTCATTAATGTTATTTGGAAATTGGTCTGTATCCCAGCCATTCTGATAATCGCCTCGGTTGGCATCTATACTACCCAGCATACCATGTGCTGCGGCTACTTCCATTTCGTGCTGCATGGTGTGACTTGCCAGGGTAGCATGATTTACTTCCAAGTTTAATTTAAAATCATCTTGAAGACCGTATTGATGCAGAAAACCAATAACGGTTGCGGCGTCAAAATCATACTGATGTTTCATAGGCTCCATAGGTTTGGGTTCTATAAAGAATGTTCCTTTAAAGCCCTGGCTTCTGGCATAATCTCTGGCCAAACCTAAGAAACGCCCCATATGGTCTAGCTCTCTTTTCATATTTGTATTTAACAAGGACATATATCCTTCACGACCACCCCAAAACACATAGTTTTCCCCCTCTAAAGCAATGGTAGCATCAAGCGCTAATTTTATCTGTGCTCCTGCTCTGGCCAACACCTTAAAATCTGGATTGGTAGCTGCTCCGTTCATATAACGAGGATTGGAAAAACAATTAGCAGTGCCCCATAAGAGTTTTACTCCCGAAGCGGCTTTTTTGGTTTTCACATAATCTACAATACGAGATAAACGTTGTTCAGAAACGGCTAGGGTGTTTCCTTCTCTAATTAAATCAAAGTCGTGAAAGCAGAAATAATCGAAACCCAATTTGGTAATAAATTCAAAGGCGGCATCTGCTTTTTCCTTAGCTGCAGTTAGCACATCTGTAGCTTGATCCCATAGGTAATTTTGGGTGCCTGGTCCAAAAGGATCTGCCCCAAGACCGCAGAAGGTATGCCAATAAGCAACGGCAAATTTAAAATGCTCACGCATGGTTTTTCCAGCTACAACTTGTTCTGGGTTATAGTATTTAAAGGCCAAAGGATTATCCGAAGCAGGCCCCTCAAACGTAATATCTCCAATACCTTTAAAATATTCTTTGTTTCCTAATAGTGCCATTTTAATTGTTTTTTAAAATCAGTTCTAATTCTTTTTTCCATTGCTGATATGCTTTAGTATAGGCCTGTTTTTCTTTTTTTGGACTATATGTCATCACAAAATCATGTTCCATAATATGAGCGCCAAAAGCTTCAAAATCGCCTAAATGAAGTTGACAAGCTCTTGCGGCTCCAATAGCTCCGGTAGTATTGTATATCTCAATATCTTGGTCTATCAGTGTTGCAATAGTTTCTGAGAATACTGCCGACCTAAATAAATTATCATTACCAGCGCGTATAACCTTGGGTACAATGGCATCAGCTTTCATAATTTCTATACCATATACAAAAGAAAAGGCTATTCCTTCTAAAGTTGCTCTACATAGGTGCGCCTTATTGTGGTTGTTTAGGTTAAGGTTGCCTATTTTGGTGCCGAGGCTTTTATTGTTCAACATGCGCTCTGCACCATTTCCAAAAGGATGTACGGTAACTCCATCCGAACCAATAGGTACGGTGGTGGCCAAGCGGTTCATTTCTTGGTAGTTGTTAACAGCTAAATTATCCATAAGCCATCGGTATTGAATACCAGCTCCGTTAATGCATAAAAGTTTACCCATTATTGGATTTTTGACGCTATAATTTACATGGGCAAAGTTGTTTACTCGAGCACTTTCTTTTACAGAAGTACTTTGGGTAATGGCGTAAACTACTCCTGAGGTACCCCCTGTAACCGCAACTTCTCCAGGGTTAAATACATTTAGCGCTAATGCGTTATTGGGTTGGTCACCCGCTCTGTAGTATAGCGGTGTCCCAGGAGCAAGACCAGAAGCTTCTGCTCCTGCTTTGGAAACTACGCCTTGTTGGGAAAAGGTAGGGGTAATTTCTGGAATGAATTTTGGGTCTATGTCAAAATAATCTAGTAGCCATGTTGCAGTAGCATGGGCTTTAAAATCCCAAAAAACACCTTCAGAAAGTCCAGATATGGTAGTGCATAAGGTATTGGTTAATTGGTAGGCAATGTAATCTCCTGGGAGCATACATTTGTATATTTTGGCGTAAATTTCAGGTTCATTTTCTTGTACCCACCTTAATTTTGAAGCCGTAAAATTGGCAGGAGAGTTAAGGGCATGTGCGGTACATTTTTCTTCACCAATAGTGGCAAAGGCTTGTTCACCAATGTCAACAGCTCTACTGTCGCACCATATAATGGC
>CAZWVO010000112.1:0-6471 GCA_964637535.1 uncultured Flavobacteriaceae bacterium | reverse complement strand
GTTCTTATTGTAGCTACAGGAGGCCAATCTCCTACTATTTCTAAGGCATTAATACACAGCAAAAAACCCTTGCTTATTTTAGATCTTTCTGTCCCTAAAAATGTAGCAGAAGATGTTAATGACTTAGCGCATGTTACTACAATTCATTTAGATCATCTTTCTCAAATAACCGATGAAACTTTAGCGCGTAGAAAACAATTTATACCGCAGGCAGAGGAGATCATTGAAGACACTAAGATTGATTTTATTCAATGGTTGGAAACCCGGAAATTTGCACCTGTAATTAAAGCGCTTAAAAATAAGCTAAAGACCATTAAAGAAGAAGAACTTGATTTTCAAAGTAAAAAACAAATTGACTTTGATGCCGATCAGGTTCATGAGGTTTCGGATCGCATCATCCAAAAAATTACCAAACAGTTTGCCAACCACCTTAAAGATGCCGATGTAGATGCAGATACTAGCTTAGCATTGATTCAAAAGGTTTTTCAATTAGAAGTTGACCTAAAATGAGTAGCACTATACGCATTGGTACTCGCGATAGCGAACTAGCACTTTGGCAGGCAAATACCGTAAAAAACAAACTAGAGGCTCTAGGCTATAAAACGACATTGGTTCCCGTAAAATCGGATGGGGATTTAAAATTAGACCAACCGCTTTATCAACTTGGAATTACCGGAATATTTACCAAAACACTAGATGTTGCCTTGTTAAACGGAACCATAGATATTGCAGTACATTCCTTAAAAGATGTTCCTACTGCACTCCCTAAAGGCATTGTACAAGCTGCTGTATTAGAGCGGGGAAATACAAGCGATGTGCTATTGCACAAAGGGCTAGATTTTTTGGAAAGTACAGGTCTTGTTGCTACGGGGAGTCTTAGAAGAAAAGCCCAATGGCTTCATCGCTATCCAAAACATCGTATTACAGATTTAAGAGGTAATGTAAACACGCGTTTACAAAAGCTAGCAGATCATCCTTGGGACGGCGCCATATTTGCGGCAGCGGGTTTAGAGCGGATTAACTTGTTACCCAAAAATTCGGTGGTATTAAACTGGATGATTCCCGCTCCTGCCCAAGGCGCTATGATGATTGCCTGCAAAGAAGACCATCTTTTTACCCAAGAAGCCGTGAGTACATTGAATCACAGAGAAACGGAGCTTTGTACTAGCATTGAACGCGCCTTTTTAAAAACCTTAGAGGGGGGCTGTACTGCGCCTATTGGGGCTTTGGCATACATAGTCAATGATACGGTACATTTTAATGGGGTACTTTTTGCACTAGACGGGAGTACTAAATTTACCGTGCAAAAAAAAGTAGCCCTAAAAGACGCTGAAGGATTAGGAGTGCAATGTGCGTTAACACTGTTGGATAATGGTGGTGCAGATTTAATGAAAGACATAAAAGCGCAAATGAAATGATTACAGTACTCGCCACTAAAAGCCGTTCCCTGTGGCAAAAAGAACGGTTACTCCATGCTAAAATAGGTGTTGTAAGTTATGATGCCATTCAAATTGATTTTCTTCCATATGCGTATAAAGGCTCCATTAAAAATGCCATTTTTACTAGCCAAAACGCCGTAAGATCCGTTTTTAGAGATCAAAAAAGTACGATTTCCAATTGTTTTTGCGTAGGCGAAAAAACAAAAGCCTTGTTAGAAGAAAATGGTCAGAAAGTGATTAAAATGGCCCAAAATGCATCAGAATTGGCCAAATTTGTAGTAAAAAACTATAAAAATGAGGTATTTACGTTTTTTCATGGAAATCTTAAGAGAGCAGAATTACCATTAGCTTTAGAAGAAAATAATATCTCCTTCAATAGTGTTGAAGTCTATAGAACAACCCTGGTTCCTAAGCGGTTTAATAGAACGTTTAATGGCATTCTCTTTTTTAGTCCCAGCGCCGTCCAGAGTTTTATGTTAGAAAACAGCATGCAAGATCAAATTGCCTTTTGCATTGGAAATACCACGGCAGAAGCATTAAAAAAACACACCAATTCCATTTGTATAGCAAATAAGCCAACTATTGAAAACACGATAGTGCAGGTTATTAAATATTACACATCAGATATAGTAAGATAAAATATGGGTATTAAAAACGATTTATTCTTAAGAGCACTTAAAGGAGAAACTGTAGACCGCCCTCCGGTATGGATGATGCGACAAGCAGGACGTTATCTTCCAGAATTTATGGAAATTAAAGCGAAATACGATTTCTTTACACGTTGTGAAACTCCCGAATTAGCATCGGAAATCACAGTACAACCTATTCGTCGTTATGGTATGGATGCGGCTATTTTATTCAGTGATATTTTAGTAATCCCACAGGCAATGAATATTACCGTGGAGATGAAACCCAATTTTGGACCATACCTACCTCATCCTATTCGATCTCAAAAAGATTTGGATACTGTAGTAGTTCCAGATGTGCACGAGAAACTCAATTATGTGATGCAGGCCATACGTATGACAAAAGAAAAATTGAACAATGAGATTCCGCTTATTGGGTTTGCAGGTTCTCCTTGGACCATACTCTGTTATTGCGTTCAAGGACAAGGAAGTAAGACGTTTGATAAGGCTAAGGAATTGTGTTTTACTCAGCCTACTGTAGCGCATGAATTGTTGCAAAAAATTACAGATACCACAATAGCGTATTTAAGGGCTAAAGTAGCAGCAGGTGTAGATGCTGTCCAAATTTTTGATTCCTGGGGCGGAATGCTTTCCCCAGTAGATTACCAGGAGTTTTCATGGCAATACATACAACAGATAATTGACGCTTTAAAGGATCATGCTCCTGTAATTGTTTTTGGAAAAGGATGTTGGTTTGCGCTAAAAGAAATGGCAAGTTCTGGCGCTTCTGCCCTTGGTGTAGATTGGACCTGTTCTGCCCGGAATGCGAGGTATTTGTCTGGGGGTAACATTACACTGCAAGGAAACTTTGATCCTTCGCGTTTACTCTCACCTCCCAATGAAATTAAGCGTATGGTTACAGCAATGATTACAGCCTTTGGAAAAGACAACTATATTGCTAATTTAGGTCATGGTATCCTCCCTAATATACCCGTAGAAAATGCCAAGGCTTTTGTAGATGCCGTTAAGGAGTATACCGTAAATACATAACTGTTTTTGACCAACCAGATTATAAATAGTTTAAGTATCTATTCATAATTCTTAGTGATGATAAAAAATATACGCTCAGGAATTAAAGCCTACGGTAATACCTTTGGTCTAATGGCCAAGCTTAGACTATGGAAGTACTTTCTAATTCCGATAGCCATTAGTATTGTTACTGCTGCGGTAATTGGTGTTACAGCGTATACCTTATCCGATACTATTGGGAGTTTTATTGCACGCCTCTGGGTTTGGGAGTGGGCCAAAGAAACGGTTACCAATATCTCTAGTGTTATTGGAGGGACCTTGGTAGTAATTCTTGGTTTAATTTTATACAAACACATTATAATGGCCTTATCTGCGCCTTTTATGAGTCCGGTTTCAGAAAAAATAGAAGCGCATTACTTTGAAGGGAAACAAGATTATATGCACAGAAAAACTTCTTTTAGAGACCAGTTATGGCGGGGTATTCGAATTAATCTGCGCAACTTGGCTATGGAACTCCTTTTAACCATCCCACTAATTATTTTAGGATTTACACCTGTTAGCATATTGGCAACCGCACTTATTTTTCTAATTCAGGCGTACTATGCTGGTTTTGGTAATATAGACTATACCTTAGAACGTCATTTGCCATACAAAGAAAGCATTGCTTTTGTACGCAACAAACGTGGAATTGCCATAGGAAATGGCATTGTTTTTATGCTTTTCTTATTTATTCCCATTCTTGGAATCATCCTTGTATTACCCTTTTCGGTAACTGCTGCAAGCCATCAGACCATTAGCTTGTTGCATAAAGAAAAACAACTGTCTTCTTCTAAAAAAACACTAATATGACTGGGTTAACAAAGCCATATTGGGATACATTAAAAGCAGAAGATGCGGAAAACCTTTGCACATTAATGTTAGCCAATAAGGACCGTTTTCAACGTTTTTTTCCGCAGACCATGGGGCAAAATTTAACGGTTAAAGCCTCTAGAAATTATATTGAAAAAAAAGAAAAAGAGGCTGCTTTACGTAAAGAATATACTTTTGCCATTAGAGTAGCGAGCCTAGAAAAAGTGCTGGGACTTATTATACTCAAAGAAATTAATTGGGCTACAAAACAAGGGGAACTAGCCTATTGTATGGATCGTAATTATAGCGGAAGAGGATGGGCTACCTTCGTCGTAGATGCTATTTCTGAATATGCCTTAGAAAGCTATGGCATAGAAACATTACAAATTGTAGTACACCGCAGTAATATTGCTAGCGTACACGTCGCTAAAAAATGTGGCTATCTATGGAAAGAAACCATGATTAAGGCATATACTCCGCTAGGAGAAGCTCCTTTAGATATGGAACTATACGAGCTGAAAAAAAATGAGGTAAAATGAAAGAACAATTTTACAATTACATTCAAAACTTGCAAAATACCATTACGGCCAAACTAGAGGCTATTGATGGAAAAGCTGTTTTTAAAGAAGATATATGGGAACGTGCAGAAGGGGGTGGAGGCCGTTCTAGAATAATTGAAAATGGCGAAGTATTTGAAAAAGGAGGCGTTAACATCTCTGCAGTACATGGTGCGCTTCCCGCAAGTATGCAAACGTATTTTGGTGTAAAAGATGCCGATTTTTTTGCCTGTGGTCTAAGTTTAGTGCTGCATCCAAAGAATCCAATGATTCCAACGGTACATGCCAATTGGAGGTATTTTGAAATGTATGATAAAGAAGGTAAGATTGTGGATCAATGGTTTGGAGGAGGCCAAGATCTGACGCCATACTACCTGTTTGAAAAAGATGTTGTCCATTTCCATACCGTATGTAAGAAAGCATGTGATGCGCATAATCCTGAATTTTATTCGAAATACAAGGAGAAATGCGACAGCTATTTTTGGAACACCCACAGAGATGAAGCTCGTGGCGTTGGAGGTTTGTTTTTTGATTATTGTAAAGCAACAAAGGAAACTAGCATGCAAGACTGGTATGCCTTTGTTACTCAAGTAGGAGATCATTTTTTAGAGGCTTACGCACCCATAGTGAATAGACGAAAAACATTACCCTACAGCGAAGCCCAAAGAGATTGGCAAGAAATAAGAAGGGGTAGATATGTCGAATTTAATCTTGTACATGACAAAGGCACTCTTTTTGGCCTTAAGACCAACGGCCGTATAGAAAGTATTTTAATGAGCCTTCCGCCAAATGTGCAATGGCGTTACAATCATAACCCTCAGGAAGGAAGCGAGGAAGCGCGGTTAATTGAAATCTTAAAACACCCTAAAAACTGGATTTAAGCCTGCTTTTAAATTTAATGGTAATTTTAAATCGTAATAACAATCATTATGCACCCACTAAGAAGAAATAGAAGACTCCGAAGTAGTGAAGCTATTAGAAATTTGGTAAGAGAGACCGTACTTACGCCTCATGATTTTTTAGTGCCCTTATTTGTTGTAGAAGGTAAAGGGGTAAAAGAAGAAATTACTTCTATGCCTAATTACTACAGACTTAGCTTAGACAACTTGGAAAAGGAAGTAAAAGAATTATGGAATATGGGCCTTTGCGCTGTACTTCTTTTTGTGAAAGTACCGGACCGCCTAAAAGACAATAAAGGAACAGAAGCATTAAACCCTGCGGGTTTAATGCAACGCGCTATCCAGACGGTTAAAAGCGCATGCCCTAAGATGTTGGTAATGACAGATGTTGCGCTAGACCCCTACTCCATTTATGGTCATGATGGGATTGTTACTGATGGAAAAGTAGACAATGATGAGACTGTAGAAATCTTAGCAGATATGAGTATTTCTCATGCCAAAGCAGGAGCAGACGTTGTAGCTCCAAGTGATATGATGGATGGACGCATACTGAGCATACGAGAAGCTTTAGAAGACGAAGGATACATAGATACCAGTATTATGAGTTATAGTGCTAAATATGCTAGTGCATATTACGGCCCTTTTAGAGACGCTTTGGACTCTGCTCCGGTAGACAAAGCGAACATTCCAAAAGACAAAAAAAGCTACCAAATGGATTTCTCTAACCGTTTTGAAGCCCTTAAAGAAACTGAAATGGATATTGACGAAGGTGCAGATATTGTGATGGTGAAACCCGGCTTATGCTATTTGGATATTGTGCGTGAAATTAAAAATGAAGTAGATGTACCCGTCGCTGTTTACCAAGTAAGTGGAGAATATGCCATGCTTAAAGCTGCGGCAGAAAAAGGGTGGTTAGATCATGATGCGGTAATGTTAGAACAGCTTATAGCCATAAAACGAGCGGGCGCCAATATCATTGCTAGTTATTTTGCCAAGGACGTTGTAAAACTATTGGGGTAATCGTAAAAACGTAGTAAAATATACGTTTATATGTAATTATTAAATATATACC
>CAZWVO010000111.1:0-6512 GCA_964637535.1 uncultured Flavobacteriaceae bacterium | reverse complement strand
CTTCTAGAGGATGTAAAGACATTATTAGTGTAGATGCCCATCATGGTTGTGCAAAATTTATTGATACTACAGCTCGCGAGCTGGGATATACCATTAATGCCATAAAAAGTGATGTATATAAGTACTTGGAGCGTACTAACCATAGAGCCGATCTTATTTTTGCAGATCCCCCTTATGATATGAGTCATGAACTTTTTGCTCAAATTCCTAAATTGGTTTTTGATCGAAATATACTTCAAGAAGATGGCGTTCTCATTATAGAGCATTCCAAACATATGGAACTTTCACAGCTACCCTATTTTAGTAGTCAACGAAAGTATGGGGGAAGTGTTTTTAGTTTTTTTGCGCTAAATGATACTGTGTAATAGTAGCAAAAAAAAGCAGGTCATAAGCCGGATTCTGTCCTCGCAAAACGAGTCCTTATCATTTATCTAGACTTTTAATTACTCAAAAGCTCTAACCGCCTACCCTTTAGCTTGGGCGTACAACCCTTATAACGCTAATATACATGGCGTTGCACCGCATAGAGTTTACCTGATTTCACTACAGCATTACCTGTACTTGCTTTCTGTTGCACTAGTCCTTCCGTCAGGGACGGAGACGGGTGTTACCCGCTATGCTGCACTACGGTGTCCGGACTTTCCTCTCCAATACAATTGGAGCGATAAGGTGACCTGCTAATTGCAAAGGTACATTAACCCACATTCTTTTTTATTGAAATTGTTGATAAAAAAAGATTAAAACCCCTATAAATAAAGGGTCTAATCTACCGCTATTTTTATATTTGTTATTATATATTAAAGACCTAATTACCACAGCTATTGGAACCCTTTGTAGTATCTGCCAGAAAATATAGACCTCAAACATTTAAAGATGTTGTGGGGCAGCAAGCCATTACCAATACGTTAGAAAAAGCTATTGATCACAATCATTTGGCACAAGCCTTATTATTTTGTGGCCCTAGAGGTGTAGGCAAAACCACCTGCGCACGTATTTTAGCTAAAAAGATTAATGCAGATAGCACAACACATACCGATGAGGATTTCGCTTTTAATATTTTTGAGTTGGATGCGGCGTCTAACAACTCTGTAGATGATATTAGAAGTTTAATAGACCAGGTACGCATACCGCCTCAGGTAGGAAAATATAAGGTCTATATTATAGATGAAGTACATATGCTCTCGCAATCGGCTTTTAATGCGTTTTTAAAAACCTTAGAAGAGCCTCCAAAGCATGCTATTTTTATTTTAGCAACTACAGAGAAACACAAGATTATCCCCACAATACTATCGCGTTGTCAAATTTTCGATTTTAAACGCATTACCGTAAAAGATGCTGCCCAATATTTAAAATATATTGCAGAACAGCAGGGAATTGATGCAGACGATGATGCCTTACATATTATAGCTCAAAAAGCAGATGGAGCCATGCGCGATGCGCTTTCTATTTTTGACAGGGTGGTGAGTTTCTCTGGAAATAAATTAACCCGAAAAGCGGTTACGGAAAATCTTAACGTCTTAGATTATGAAACCTATTTTGAGACTACCAATTTTATACTACAGCACGATATTCCTTCCTTATTGCTTTTGTTTAATACTACCTTAGCGCAGGGTTTTGAAGGGCATCACTTTATTGCGGGACTCGCTTCTCATTTTAGAGATTTGATGGTCTGTCAGCATCAAGACACTATTGCGTTATTAGAGGTGGGAGAAGATACCATACAACAGTACTTACATCAAGCTCAGGCTACTTCAAATTCGTTTTTGCTTCAGGCATTGGCCATTGCTAATGATTGCGACTTAAAATTTAAGAGTAGTAAAAACCAACGCCTGTTGGTAGAACTTACTTTAATGCAAATAGCTTCCATCAATTTTGATGGTGAAAAAAAAAATCCTGAATCTGTAGCACTTCAGAATACATCTGTTAAATTCATTGCGCCAGCAGCTTTTTTTAAGGATAAGAAAGCAACAGCTGCAGTTAGCTTGCAAACCAAGCAAGCAGCTGTCCTTCCTAAAGAAATGATGGTTGAACCTATTCCCTCTTCCCTATCATCTCAGGAGCGATTAGCTTCAGATACAGATGTAATAGAAGCTCCCGTTGAGGAAAAAGCACTTGTACCAGAACAAGAAGTTGTAGTTCCTGAAGATAAAACGGTAACGGTAACAGAAGAACAGCCAGGAACAGAGCAGGATAAGGACGCGATTGAGGTAAGTGCGTTTATAGCTACCCAAGTACCAGAAGTAGCTACTGCTCCAATACCTACAAAAATTGATATTAAAGTTCCGGCAAAACGTATCTCTGGCCTGTCTATATCTAGTTTAAAGGCTAAGAAAGCGCATGAACTCCAGAAAAAAGAGGAGCAACAAAATGATACCCAACTCCCTACTAGTCCCTTTACGGAAGAAGAAATGCGCCTACATTGGGCAAACTTTGTAGAAGAAATTGATCAAAAAGGAAGAAAGATATTAGCGTCAAACCTTAATGCCGATATTCCAAAACTCAAGGAAAATCATACGCTATGGATAGAACTCCCAAATAGTACCATGAAAAAAGAGGTAGAACGTGAGCAGTACGATCTTATGGAATACCTAAAACAAAAGCTAAATAATTACGCCTTAAGCCTACAAATTACGGTGAACGAGGAAACTGCCAAGAAATTTGCTTTTACGCCCGAAGAAAAGTACGATAAACTTAGAGCAAAGAACCCCACAATAGATTTACTCCGTAAAACATTTGATCTGGATTTATGATCCTTTTCGGAATCGTATTCTTAGTGCAAATGCAAACATAACCAAGGCACTAATTAGCAATCCAAAAGATTCCCTACCCTCCTCTACTTGCTGAAGCGCTCCTTCTCCTATCGTAAATCCTTGAAAACTATCTGGAAAAACATAAAAGAACCCAACTAAAGCAACGATACCTGCGAACAAAGGAATTTTAAAAGACATTTTATCAAATACAACACCAAGGGAAATTAGCGCTCCTATGCTGTATACTAAAATCCAGATATACGGATCAGGATCATTATACTGTAGTATTGCAGAAACTAAAAATAAAATAAAAAACAAGCCGCCAAGCGCCTTAAAAATTCCTTTCATATCATAAATATAACCATCATATTTTGAAGTAGCAGGCAATCCCATTACTTTTGAAACTTAAAAAGAGATATGCTGGGTTTAAAACTTCCTACAGATCCGCGCTGGGTAAACATTGTAGAAAAAAATATTGATGAGATTTTAACAGATCATGCCTATTGTGAACAAAAGGCTGCCAGTACTGCTATTTCTCTAATTGTTAGTTTTCCAGAATACCCGGAATTAGTAAAAGAAATGATTGCCTTATCTAGAGAAGAAATGGGGCATTTTAAAATGGTACACGATCGCATCTTAGCCCGAGGCAATACTTTAGGCAGAGATAGAAAAGACGACTATGTTGTTGCCTTACTTCAATTCTTTCCCAAAGGAGGAAGTAGAACTACCCAGTTGGTTCATAGGCTCTTGTATGCCGCCTTAATTGAGGCTAGAAGTTGTGAACGCTTTAGACTTTTATCGGAAGAACTAGAAGACCAAGAGCTGGCTAACTTCTATCATCAGCTTATGATTAGTGAAGCCGGGCACTACACCTTATTTTTACAGTTTGCACGGCAGTATGGGGAACGAGAAGAAGTAGACAAAAAATGGCAGGAGCTACTGGTTTATGAAGCAGAAATTATGAAAAAGTTAGGAGGTCAAGAGCGGATTCATGGCTAGGTATTACAAAAAATGAATTGAAACCAAGTTTACCTCCACTTATATCATTGATAAAGATCTACTAACTCTACTTCTGTAATACTAGCAGAGGGGTCCGAAATAACCGTAGAAAATAAGAAAACAATACGTATACTACCGCAAGAAGGGGTATACTAGGGCTGGGTAAAACCATCCTACTTTAATTTTTCCTTGTAGTAGTCGTAGAGCGCAAATTGAGATCTTGATGCTTGCCCCTTAGCCTGCCTATAAGCATTATCTTGTTTTTCCGAATACACTCTAGCCTTTACATTATCATTCCAAGAAATTTCGAAAGTATCTAATAACTCTTGCTTAATACTTTCGTCATATATAGGACAGCCTACCTCTACTCTATAATCCAAATTCCTAGTCATCCAATCTGCTGATGAAATGTAGACCTTAGGATTTCCTTCATTTCCAAAAATGAAGATTCTAGGGTGTTCCAAAAATTTATCTACTATGCTAATAGCTTCAATATTGGCACTCATCCCTTCTACCCCAGGAATAAGACAACATACCCCGCGTACAATTAATTGAATTTTCACTCCCGCATTACTAGCCTCGTACAACTTATCTATCATTTTATAAGAGGTAAAGCTGTTCATTTTAATTTTAATATAGGCTTCCTTACCTGCCTGTGCATTGGCGATTTCAGTAGCTATTAAATTTTGAAAGGTAGTTTTGGTATAATGAGGAGAAACAATGAGGTGTTTATATTTCTTTATTTTATACGTAGTCTCAAAGAAATCAAATACTTTATTCAATTCCTTTAGTATTTGATCATCTGCAGTAAACAAGGTATAATCTGTATAAATTCTTGCCGTTGCTTCATTAAAATTACCCGTACTAATAAAGCCATATCGTTTGATTCCCTTTTCTTCTTCACGTTCTATAAGGCATATTTTACTATGTACTTTTAAACCTGGAACGCCAAAAATAAGCTTGACTCCCTCTGCTTGTAGTTGTTCTGCATATTGAATATTAGCTTGCTCATCAAAACGTGCTTGAAGTTCTATTTGTACCGTAACTTGCTTTCCGTTTTTAACCGCATTAATTAAAGATGCTGCTACCTGTGAATTGTTGGCAAGGCGATAAACCGTAATCTTAATAGAGCGTACCTTTGGATCTAATGCCGCCTCTCTAAGTACCTGAATAATATAAGAAAAGGTATGATAGGGCGTATATTGAAGAAAATCCTTCTTAGCTATCTGTTCTAATAAGCTACCTCCCCTATGAAACCCTTTTATAGGAAGCTCCTCAATTTTATCATACATCAAATCCGTTCGCCCTAAACTAGGAAACCCCATATAGTCTCTACGATTGTGATATCGCCCACCAGGAATTACACTATCAGTGTCTTCAATATCCATTTTTTCCTTCAAGAACTGCAGGGTATCTTCTTCTATATTCTTATCATATACAAAACGTACAGGGTCACTTATTTTACGGTGCTCTACACTAGACGATATTTTTTCGATAAAACTTTTACTAAGGTCGTTGTCTATATCCAGTTCCGCATCTCTGGTAATTTTAATCATATGAGCCGAAATAGACTCGCAATCAAACATGTTAAAAATGCTATCCAATGAATTCCGGATTACATCATCTAACATCATAATATAACTTTTATCACCCTCTTTAGGAAGCTCTACAAATCGATCTATTCCCTTAGGAATTTCTATTAAGGCGTAACGCAGCTCTCTAGCATCTGTCCTAGTCTGCGGTTCTAGTTTGATTTTAACAGCCAAATACGCCGCCGTATCTTTTAGGGTTGGAAACTTTGTAAGATCGTTTAAAATGATAGTCATAAGCTGCGGACTCACTTTTTGCAAAAAGTATTGTCTAGCAAAATCATATTGCGTTTTAGAAAGTTCGTTTTCCTTTACCAAGAAAATATTTTGAGTTTCTAATTGCTTTTCTATGGTAGTTAAAATCTTAAGACTTTCTGCTTGCTGCTTAATTACAATTTCGGTAATCTCTTCTAAGAGGTCTTTAGCGATCTCCCCCCCAAGTACGCTTTTTCCTTTTTTTCCTGCCTCTACAATACGCTTTACGGTAGCATACCTTACCTTAAAAAATTCATCTAAATTATTGGAAAAAATTCCTAAAAAACGCAATCTTTCAATCAATGGCACGTTAGTATCTGCACTTTCCTGCAACACTCGCTCATTAAATCTTAGCCAACTAATTTCTCGATTGATATATTGGTTTTTTAATTTTATCATTTAAATTCTTTTGGAAATAATGTTTGTGTTGTAATTCCTTTTTCTGCCTTATTCCACTGAATTACGTCAAAATTAATTTGCACCAATCCAGCAGTAGGCACATTACTAATAGTGCGGTTTCCCCAATAATTTGCAATGTTAGTAAATGCGTTGTTATGACCAAATAAAAGTATCGTATTTAGGGTATTATCTTGCTCTTTTACAAAATTCATGACTTCTTCTCCAGAAAAATCATATAAGGCATTAGACACGCTAAAATTTTCCATAGGGAAATGCAATAGCCTTAAAAAAATCATACTTGTATGCAGTGCACGGTTTGCTGGACTTGCAAAGGCAGCATCAATTTGCAATTGTTGCGATTTTAGAATTGAAGCTACGCGGTGCGCATCTGCAATACCTCGTTCTTTAAGAGGTCTGTCCTTATCCTCTACTGGGTAATCCCAGGAAGATTTGCCATGACGTACTAATATAAGTTGCTTCACAATTACTGTATTATCTTTTTACATTCCCTTTATTAGGG
>CAZWVO010000110.1:0-6533 GCA_964637535.1 uncultured Flavobacteriaceae bacterium | reverse complement strand
TTGATAAACCCACCGATATGATCATTAAAAATGAAATTTTATACATTCTTAATTATCGCAAGGGTATAATTTCTCAATACGAGCTTGAAGAAATAGTTGCTACAACAAATGAATAATTATGGAACGTTCCTATTCCATTGAGGGAATGACGTGCAAGGGCTGTGTACATGCTGTTACATACCAATTGTCAAATGTGAAAGGTGTTACGAAGGTGGTAGTTGATTTGGAGAAAGCTGAAGCTTCTGTCCAAATGCGAAAGCGTATCCCAATGGCTGTCCTAAAAGTAGCTTTGCCCAAAAAGTATCGCATTTTGGAAAAGGCAACCCTACCAGAAGAATCGCATGTAAAAAACAATAATGAAGACACAGTAGCGCAAACAAAGTTGCAACAATTGAAACCACTTTTGCTTATTTTAGGGTATTTATTTGTTGCCGCTTTTTTGTTGCATTATAAGGATTGGGATACGGGAGAGGCCATGCTAGATTTTATGGGGCTCTTTTTTATCGTATTTAGCTTTTTTAAATTTTTAGATCTTAAGGGTTTTCCCAAAAGTTTTCAAATGTACGACCCCTTAGCGAAGCAATTTCCAATATACGGTTGGGTATATCCCTTTATAGAATTGGCGTTGGGCTTGTTGTTTTTGATGCGGTATCAACTCACCATGGCACTTTTTGTAACGTTGGTTGTATTGGGAATCACAACAGTTGGAGTTGCCAAAACACTCTTAGATAAAAAGACAATACGATGCGCATGCTTAGGTACCGTTTTAAAGCTTCCCATGACGGAGGCTACTTTTATTGAAAATGCCATTATGTTGGCTATGACCATAGGGATGTTAATTAATGTAAACTGATTTTTGTTGCTTCCAAATACTATTGGTTTCCAATATACCTCCTCGCATTCCAATAAGGCCAACTGTGGCTAGAAGAATAATGTTTTTGACGAGTCTCAGAGACGTTTTAAGATAAATCTGGAACAAAAAAACCGTGTTCCTTATAAAAAAACACGGTTTTCAAATACATTAATTATTTAAAGCGATATTACATCATGCCTGGCATTCCGCCGCCTCCCATTGGTGGGTGCGCTGCTCCTGCTGATTCTTCTTTAATATCGGTTAAAGCACATTCTGTAGTTAAAATCATCCCTGCAACAGAGGCTGCATTTTCCAAGGCAACTCTAGTTACTTTTTTAGGATCAATGATTCCTGCTTTTAGCATTTCTACATATTGCTCCGATTTAGCGTCGTATCCAAAATCATTTTTACCATCTAAAATTTTAGCAACTACTACAGAACCTTCTCCACCTGCATTTTCTACAATAGTACGTAAAGGGGCTTCAATAGCTCTTGCTACAATTTGCAATCCGGTTTCTTCATCTGGGTTTTCAGCCTCCGTCTTTTTTAATACGGCTTTGGCTCTTACTAGTGCAACACCACCACCGGCAACAATACCTTCTTCAACAGCAGCTCGTGTAGCATGCAAGGCATCGTCTACACGGTCTTTCTTTTCTTTCATTTCTACTTCCGAAGCAGCACCAACATAAAGTACAGCAACACCGCCAGCTAATTTAGCCAAGCGCTCTTGTAATTTTTCCTTATCGTAATCAGAGGTAGTAGTCTCTATCTGAGCTTTAATCTGATTTACTCTGGTTTTAATTTGCTTAGCAACACCTGCACCGTTTACAATGGTAGTATTGTCTTTATCAATAGTTATTTTTTCACAACTTCCTAGCATGTCTAAAGAAGCGTTTTCTAAAGAGAAACCACGTTCTTCAGAGATTACTGTTCCCTTGGTAAGGATAGCAATATCTTCTAACATCGCTTTTCTGCGATCTCCAAACCCAGGTGCTTTTACAGCAGCAATTTTTAAAGAACCTCTTAACTTATTTACTACCAAGGTAGCTAATGCTTCACCGTCTACATCTTCGGCAATAATTAAAAGCGGCTTTCCAGATTGTGCTACGGGCTCTAAAATGGGAAGTAAATCTTTCATTGCAGAAATCTTCTTATCAAACAATAAGATATAAGGATTATCTAAATCTGCAATCATCTTTTCAGAATCGGTAACAAAATAGGGAGAAAGATATCCGCGGTCAAATTGCATTCCTTCTACTACATCTACATAGGTTTCTGTTCCTTTCGCTTCTTCTACAGTAATAACCCCTTCTTTGCCTACTTTTCCAAAAGCTTGAGCAATAAGATCTCCAATAGTTTCATCGTTATTTGCAGAAATTGCGGCAACTTGTTTTATTTTTTCAGAAGAGTCTCCTACTTTTTTAGTCTGCTTTGCAAGGTTGGCAACAATGGCGTCTACTGCTTTGTCTATCCCGCGCTTTAAATCCATTGGGTTAGCACCGGCAGCTACATTTTTTAAGCCTTCTTTTACTATTGCTTGAGCTAGAACGGTCGCGGTAGTAGTTCCGTCTCCTGCTAGATCATTAGTTTTGGAAGCTACTTCTTTTACCATTTGCGCGCCCATATTTTCTAGGGCATCGGCCAATTCTATTTCTTTAGCTACGGTTACCCCATCCTTAGTTACCTGAGGTGCTCCAAAAGACTTGCTAATAATTACGTTTCTTCCTTTAGGTCCGAGGGTTACTTTTACAGCGTTAGCTAATGCGTCTACCCCTCTTCTGAGACCATCACGTGCCTCTATATCAAATGTTATATCTTTTGCCATTTTCTTTGTGTTTTACTATATAATTGCTAGAATATCACTTTCTCTCATGATAAGGTAGTCTTTACCTTCCCATTTTAATTCTGTACCCGCGTATTTTCCATATAAAACAGAATTTCCTGTTTTAACGGTGATATCAGCGTCTTTTGTTCCAGGTCCAACTGCGACAACCTTTCCTTTTTGCGGTTTCTCTTTTGCAGTATCAGGAATAATAATACCAGATGCAGTCTTTGTTTCCGCTGCCATTGGCTCTATAAGTACCCTGTCTGCTAATGGTTTAATGTTAACTTTAGCCATATTCTTAAATTTTAGTTCCCGTTTTTTTAGGCGGGTAGTGGATTAATTTATTCTTGTACTTCTAGTCAGAAATTATGCCATTACATAAAAACTGACATTTTGTTAAATACAAAATGCCAGCTTGTCATTTGGGCTGGCATTTTGATATGTTGTATACTGTTGTAGCAAGCTGTTAACCTCCTGTAGAGTCTGAAGGGACAACAGGATCTATTACAGGAATATCACCTGCATCTGTTGGTTCAGGAACAGGAACTGTAGCTTCTGTACCATCTATAATTTTAGAATCTCCATCTCCTTTTTTGCTTCTAATGCCTTCGTCAAAATTAGAAAGCAAAATAAGTACAACTAAAAGCCCTCCTAGAATCCAAGTACTTTTATCTAAAAAATCACCTGTTTTCTTTACACCTCCAACAACTTGGTTGCTTCCTCCTCCAAAAGAAGAGGACAATCCACCTCCCTTAGGGTTTTGTACCATAATTACCAATATCAGTAGGAAACACACTATGATAATTAGAATTAAAAAAATATTAAACGTAGTCATTGTCTTTACGAATTTTCCTGTTGAATTTGTTCCACCGCTTTAATTCGGTCTGCAAAGAAACCACTTTTTTCCGGATATTTCAAACTTAAAATTTTATATGCTTGAATTGCCTTTTTATATTTTTTCTGCTCCAAATATACCTTTGCTAAGGTAACGGTCATCAATTCTTTTTTATCTAGCGTAACCGAAGCTTTTATATCTACTTTTGAACTCTTCTCGCTAGGAACAATTTTGTGATTGCCAGCAATAAATTTATCAATAAGATCAAACTTTTTTTGCTTTAGTACCGCTTCCTCCAAAGAGACTTTTTCTTCTTTAGTTGGCTCCGTTATTTCTGGCTTGCGTTCTATGGTTTTATACGAAGTAAGTTTTAACCATTCTCCAAAAGAATGTTTTTCTTTTTTTGTAAACGCTAGCGGCTTCCCAATTTCTAATTCTTTTTTAGCCTCTGCAAGTGCAATATCTACCTTAGGATCTTTAGATTTAAATAAAGTGGGGTCCAATACTTTTTCTGCTTCTTCTGCACTTTGTAAATACGGATCATCCTTGGTGTCGTCTAAGAGGCCTTGTACAGTATTTGATGCAGCGACTACTTCTTCTGATACAATCTCTTTTTCATTTAAAGAGGTTGTTCTTCCTAGAATAGTAGCTGCAATGGTATCTTGCGTAAAATCTTGCGATGTAATAAAATCAAACAGTATATCTCTGTCCGCAGTATAGGCCGCGGTTACCTTTAAAGCATTATTATACTTAAAACTGTTTAGCTTTTTAAGTCCTCCTAAATGCAACGCTCTTGCCGCCTGAAAATAAGGGTACTCTTCTAGTACATCTTCTAGTTGATTAGTCTGTACTGGATCTACTACTTTAGCAGGATGCTGTAAGAGGTATGTAAAATTGGCAACGTTCATAAAAATGCCTTAGGGATTACCAAATAAATTAGACGTGTCTAATGTACGCAGACCCATAACAAGAAGCAAGAAAACTAAGGAACAAGTTGAAGGTCTACTTATGTCTGCGCAACTGCAATATCAAAAAGGGCACGATAAGAAATTACCAATCGGCCAGAGAGGCGTTAAAAATGTCTTGAGTAAGTCGTTCAAAAATAACCTCATGCGCTTCGGATCGTACAGACTCTAATAGGGAGTTAGCATCATAATCGAAGAAAAAAGAAAACCGCCTATCAAAATCTACGTCTTCTTTAGTCTTGTTATAAAACCGAACGTTTACTGATATGGTAAGTCGGTTTTGAGCTGCATTTTGTTCTGCAGTAGCGGTCATAGGCGCTATACGATATTCTATAATTTCACCCTCGTAAAGCAAGTCGCCACCACCCTGACTTACCAATGTTAAGCTAGTTTGATTGGAGATAAGGTCTTGCAAGGCTAAGGTAAAATCTCTATCTAAACCAGGTTCAAACGTAGAACCTGGGCTTTGGGTAGCGAAGTTCTGAAAATAACTAACCTCAAAGGTTTTGGCAGTTCCTACATCGCCACCCGTAAAATTATAAACTCCACACCCTTGTACCATAAGTACGGTAAAAAGGAAAAGCACACTTTTTTTTAGATGTTGCATTACAGTGTTCAATTTTAAGACCTTAGAAAAATACATATCTGAAGGTTATTAACCTCCTAAAGAGGCGTTAAATTTAGCAGTTATAGATCGTATTGTTTAATTTTTCTGTAAAGCGTACGTTCAGAAATTCCCAATTCTGCAGCGGCTGCTTTTCGTTTTCCACGGTTTCGCTCCAAAGATTTTTTAATGAGCTCTATTTCCTTGTCTTGTAGGGATAGGGTTTCTTCTTCTTCTATTTCTTCCGCAAAATGGTATTTATCTTGAGATGGTACCACCGGACTAATAGCAGGTTGTTCTATTAGGGGTTCTGGAAGATGTAAAACTTCTGTTGCATGGGTATTCTCTTCGCGCTTTTCATCCCCGCCACCATAAATCTTTTGTATTAGCGTTTCATTTTCTTGCTGTACTTTTTCGGTATCACTTGTTTTTAAAAGTTCTAGGGTAAGTGTTTTAAGATCGTTTAAATCAGCCTTCATATCAAAAAGCACCTTGTAGAGAATTTCGCGTTCATTGCTAAAATCACTCTCTTTTCTTTCTTTGTTTACCACAGCTGGTAAATTAGAATCTCCAGCGTTTGGTAAGTAGGCGTTTAAGGTAGCAAGGGAAATATTTCTTTCACTTTCTAGCACCGATATTTGTTCTGCAACATTTCTAAGCTGTCTAATATTTCCAGGCCATCGATACTTAAGTAATAGTTGCACGGCATTATCTTGTAGCCTAATGGTGGGCATTTTATATTTTTGTCCAAAGTCCGACGCAAATTTTCGGAATAACAAGTGAATATCATTTTGCCGTTCTCTTAAAGGAGGCAAACCAATTTCTACAGTACTTAACCTATAGTAGAGGTCTTCTCTAAACTTTCCTTTTTTGATGGCTTCAAACATTTTTATGTTGGTAGCCGCTACAATGCGCACATCGGTTTTTTGTACTTGCGATGAGCCTACTTTTAAAAATTCGCCATTTTCCAATACTCTAAGCAGGCGCACTTGTGTGGTAAGCGGTAACTCTCCTACCTCGTCTAAAAATATGGTGCCTCCGTCTGCTACTTCAAAGTAACCACGTCTGGTTGTTGTGGCTCCCGTAAACGCACCTTTTTCGTGTCCAAACAATTCACTGTCTATAGTGCCCTCTGGTATTGCTCCACAGTTTACGGCAATAGATTTGGCGTGCTTTCTATGCGATAGGGAATGAATAATTTTAGGAACTGCTTCTTTACCCACCCCACTTTCTCCGGTAACTAGAACAGAAATATCTGTAGGCGCTACTTGAATGGCTTTTTCTAATGCACGATTTAATTTTACATCGTTACCAATGATTTCAAAACGTTGCTTTATGGCTTGTACACTTTCCATATTTAATTATTCTCTGAATATGCTACTGGTACACCTATTAAGGTGCCAGAAGTACAGTCGTTAACTTTTACATTTACAAAATCGCCAATGCCGTAG
>CAZWVO010000109.1:0-6549 GCA_964637535.1 uncultured Flavobacteriaceae bacterium | reverse complement strand
CGTACAGACTTATGTCTTACAAAGATTAATGAATTTTAGTTTTTAAATCGTTCAAGTGGGGTTTGGCCAATATCATTTGAATTGAAAATGTAAGACCGCAAAATAAAATGAACACATGGTTGGTAGACAAAATTTGTAGCAACTACAATCATTAAACCTAAAAACAATTGAGATGAAAATTTTAAAATTACCTGTATTAATGTTGCTTGCGGCAACCATGATTTTTACATCATGTAGCAACGATGATGATATTGTGGATGAGACTCCAGTTGCGGAGAATCCAGATCCAGATCCAACTCCGGACCCAGATCCAGATCCAGACCCAGACCCTACAAGTACGGATTTGAATGTGGCTATAAATGAAGTTAGTTTTCAGGGAACTGATTGGGTAGAAATAGCAAATTTAGGTACAGAAACGGCAGATATTTCCGATTACTGGTTATGTTTAGGACCTGGTACTTATGAACAATTAGAAAACTTGCAAGCTTTAGCCGGTAATACTGTTATTCCTGCAGGTGAATTTGTAGTTGTTGCTTATGACTTACCAGATAGTGATGGGGGCTTGGGATTATATAATAGCAGTGATAATTTTGGCGATGCTAGCACCCTTGTAGATTTTGTACAGTATGGAGCTGGTGGTTCTCCTAGAGAAAATGTAGCTGTTGAAGCAGGAATATGGACTGCTGGAGATTTTGTTCCTACAGTAAGATTATCTAGTTTTAGTATTGGCTATGATGGTGAAGGTGATGCTTCTTCGGATTGGTTTGAGGTTGTTAACCCAACAGTTGGAGCCGATAATAATACGCCTATAGTTACAACTACTTTTAATGTAACCATTACAAACAGCATTAATTATTTAGGGCTTCAATTATATAATGAGCCTCAAAACCTATCTAGTACGCGTTCAAATCCAACACGTGCTAGTTTAGACTCTCCTGGAGAGTATTTTGAGATCGACTTTGTAGCTTCTCCTGGAGCAAATATGAGTTTTGTATCCATGTCTTCTATTAGTAATGATTGGCTTTTTGCCCCCGATGGAGAAGGGATTAGCATATTTGACGAGAACGGAGACCCGATTATAGGGAATATTACAGATCAGATTTATCTTTGGGATGCTGGAACTGAGGAAGAAAACCCAGCAACTTTTGGAGGTGCTGGAGAAAATGAGCGTTTAGATGATGATGATAATACCGTTAGGGTATTAGAAACTGACGTTTCTGATTACCTAAATGCAGAATTGACAAATTACGATGCTGCTACAAGAACATTTACGTTACGTATAACTAATTTACGAGGTGAATTTGCAGATCCTGATCCGATACGTATCTCTCCCGGAATAGTAGCTTTACATGCTCAAGATGATCCTTTCTTTACAGAAGGAGCACCAGATAGAGGAGTTGGTTTACAACTTATAGCAGAACGTGGAAATATCGCAGATTTATGGGAGTGGTTTAATGAAGAAGGCACAGATGGGGCACCAGTACGTATAGCATCTTCCTGGAGTACTATTTCTCCTGGTATCGTATACGCTTTTAATACAGAAACCGATCCATGGTTTACACAAGGTGAAGCAATGGCAGCTGGTAGCGGTTTAGAAGAGCTTGCAGAGGCAGGTGTTAATACAGTAGCTTCTGACTATATTGGAGCTTTTGGTATCCCTGTTGCAGTGAGTGAACAAACCAGAAATTTAGATCCAGGAGAGTCTTTAACCTTTACAATAGAGGTACCTCAGGGACAAAATTATAAACTGGGTATTGGAACCATGTTGGTACGAACAAATGATTGGTTCATGAGTTTTAATAATAATGGAGTAGCCTTATTTGACGATAATGGTACACCCTTCTCCGGAACTTCTGAAAGTGATGAAATCTATCTTTTTGATGCGGGTACAGAAGAAGATGAGTTGGTTGGAATAGGAGATTTCTTAGGAACTCCTCCAGGACCAGAAGATAATGATACTACTATTAGAAGAGTAATGTCAATAGACGATCAGCAATTTGGGAAAGGTATCATTAGCAGTGCGCCTGGTACAGCCTGGATTGGTGACCCAAGAGGTGGATATAACTTATTAGAAGTAGATATCCAACCGCAATAAAAAATCTTCAGGGAGTTGTGACCCCTGGGTGTTTGTTTAGTTTAGTTCTTAAAAAGAGCCTTTGGATTATTCCAAAAGCTCTTTTTTCGTTTACTATTAGTAGTGTTACCGCTTAGCGCTGTGTTTGATCTTTAATAATTTCTGCGGCTTTATCTGCCTGTTCCCGTAAAACAAATAAATCTTGCGTCCCAGGAGAGCTTGTGCCAAAACCCGCCAATCGTCCAGATTCTCCTTCATCTTTAGTTATGGCCCGTATACCATTATATTGTAACTCGGCCCTAATACGCTGCAATTCAAAAGAATTTCCGCTAAAAACTCGTACATAATCTGAACTCATAATAGTTGCTTTTTTATCTCTAGATAGTACAAGGTACGTATAAGTTCACAAAGATATTATTATTCAGACCTAAAGACTGGGCGTAGCCATGCTACCAAATCTTAATTTTAAGCCCATTAAAGCAATCCTCTAGCCTTAATTTCCAAATATTTATTAATGGTATTAATCGTAAGATTTTCTGGCTTGGTTAAGATGGTCTGTATTCCGTATTTACGCAATTCATTGACAATCAATTTCTTCTCAAAAACAAACTTTTCAGCAATAGTCTTATCAAAAATCTGTCTCGTAGTGGTTGCTTTTTTCTTCGAAAAACGGATGAGCTCTGTATTTTCAAAAAAGATAACCACTAATAAATGTTGTTTAGCTATGGCCTGTAGGTAAGGCAGTTGACGGTGTAGGGCATCTAAAGTTTCAAAATTGGTATACAATAATAGCAGACTTCGGCCCGGAAGATTGCGTTTTATGTCTACGTAAAGTCGGCTAAAATCACTCTCCACAAAATTAGTTTTCAGATTGTAAAGTGTTTCAAGAATTAAATTCATTTGCGCACTTCTCCGCTCCGCTACAACACGATTTTCTATTTCGTTGCTGAAAGAAAACATGCCTGCTTTATCCTGTTTTTTTATAGCAATATTGGAAATTACTAGGGTAGCATTAATCGCATAATCTAGTAGGCTTAGGGAATTAAAAGGCATTTTCATAACCCTTCCCTTATCAATAACAGAATAAATAGGCTGACTTTTTTCATCCTGAAATTGGTTTACCATTAGTTGGTTTTTTTTAGCAGTAGCTTTCCAGTTAATATTGCGGATATCATCTCCTTGCACATAATCTTTAATTTGTTCAAACTCCATGGTATTCCCAATACGTCTTATTTTTTTTAATCCGTATTCAAAAAGCCTATTCGTAAACGCCATAAGGTCGTACTTACGTAACTGTAGAAAAGAGGGATATACAGGTACTTCTTTAGCGCTATCATAGGTGTAACGTTTAAGGATTAAACCTATCGGAGATCCTGCAAACACGTTAAGACTTCCAAAAGCATATACACCACGCTCTACGGGCCTAAGCTGATAATTAAAAAATTTGTTTTCCCCTTTGTCAATAGTGGTTTCTATAACAAAATCGCGTTTTTGAAATTGATGTGGTATTTCATCAATTAGGCGTACATAAGCCTTAAATAAATAGGTGTTAATAAGCCTGATTTTTATAGGATTTTCATCACCATTAGAGAGTTTGTCGGGAACAACACGCTCTGCGGTAATTTTACCTTTAGAGGCAAAAACCAATACAAAATCTACCGTAAGCGAAATTAGAAAGAGATAGAAAAACAATTTTATCACGCCATAGATATCCGGATAAATATAAGACACCACAAATCCAATAACTAAACTCGCCAATATGGCAAAGAATAGGGGTTTTATATAGAGATTTTTAAAGAGTTTTAGCATCTGTATTTATCACAATTAATAACCTAGAATCATCTTAATTTCTTACCGTGGAACCTCTATGGTCTCTACAATTTGTTGTACTACTTTCTCCGCCGTAAATCCTTCCATTTCTCTTTCCGGAGTTAGAATAATACGATGTCCTAAAATTGGTGTTGCCACCTTTTTAATGTCGTCGGGGGTAACAAAATCGCGCCCCCTAATAGCGGCAAGTGCTTTAGAAGCATCCATAATAGCAATAGATGCTCTTGGCGATGCTCCTAGATAGAGATACGCATTGGTACGTGTATTATCTACAATACTTGCAATGTATTTGAGCAAGTTGTCTTCTACAATGATTTCTTTTATCGTATTTTGATATTCCGCAATTTCCTTAGCGGTTAGTACTGAAGATATGAAATTTTCTACCACAGTATTTTTTTGCTCATGTTTACTTTCTAAAATGCGTATTTCTTCTTCTAAGGAAGGGTAGTTTACATTAATCTTGAACAAAAACCGATCTAATTGTGCTTCTGGTAAGCGGTAGGTTCCTTCCTGTTCAATAGGGTTTTGGGTAGCAAACACTAGAAAAGGAGGCTCCATATTATAGGCTACACCATCCATAGTGATTTGCTTTTCCGCCATGGCTTCAAATAGGGCAGCTTGTGTTTTTGCAGGAGCTCTATTAATTTCATCGATAAGAATAATATTGGAAAATATGGGGCCTTTTTTAAACTCAAATTCCGAGGTTTTTACATTAAAAATAGAAGTTCCCAAAATGTCACTTGGCATTAAATCTGGAGTAAACTGAATTCTACTAAAATCTACATTCATAGTTTTAGCCAGTAGTTTTGCAGTAACCGTTTTGGCCACACCAGGCACACCTTCTATTAAGGAATGGCCGTTTGCTAATATGGAAATAATCAGAAGCTCTATCATTTCTTCTTGGCCAATAATTACCTTACCTAGTTCTGTTTTAACCTGATCAACGGCACTGCGCAGTTTGGTAAGATCTACTCTATTGCTAAACTGAAGCGGGTCTTTAGACAGTGCTTCTGAGGAAGCGTTATCTCCTCCGTCTGCAGTTTCGTTGTTTGTTAATGGAGTAGTATTTTCTGCTTCTTTATTATGTTCTTCTTCCATCTGTTATTGCTTAAAGGATGTTATTTTATTGTTCAGACTAATCATATTCTGTTCGGTATGCGTGTTACTACTTTTTAAATAGCTAATAAAATCAATTAATTCTTTGGTTTCTGTAATGGACTTTCCCGACTTTGCTGCAAGGTCTTTCACCACCTTTTCGCTCATATTACCCGTATCTATATAATAATGGCTACGGAGATATTCTAAAAAGTAATTGAGTTTTTTTTTAATTAAATCACTGTAATTTTTGTGTTGGTAGTATAGACTTCCTACAGTTTTGGAAAATTCTACGGTAGCGTTTTCCAATGGCTTTATAATGGGAATGATGCGTTGTTCTCTTTTAGCCTTAAAAATAATAAAGAGTAATACCCCAATCATGATAAGATAATAGGCCCATTTAAGGGCATCTTGGTTAAGCACAAACCGTAGTGGAGATTGTACTACAATACGTCCTGTTTTAACATATCCATCCCAATACATAGGTCTAGATTTTAAATACGATAAAGCATTTGCAGCATACGCCTGATTTTTTCCAAGCAGATAGTAATTGGTAAAGGCTTGTGGCGTAGTGTTTAGGTAAAAATTCCCTTTCCCATATTTGGTTTTAATAAAATTAGGTTTTTCTATAATCGTTTCATACTTCTCGGGCTCAGCCAGAATATCTACATTAAATTCCCCATCGGCATTTCCAAATTTTAAGGAGCCTAAAACGGTGGTATTTGCAGTATCAACACTAACAAACCGTGCCTTATTTACACCCCTAGTATAATAAAAAGTACTATTGCTAAAACTGCTATTTGTTAGTTTTAAAGCTACACTATCTTCGGTGAGATGGTAGGTAGATTGAACATCTATATTTAAGGTGTCAGACAAATAACTTCCAAAAAAAGTAGAGGCTATAAACACGTCGTTCCCCTCACGTACATAATCTAACAATTCTAGGGTTTCTTGTTCGTCAAAGTTCGTACCGTCATTAATAAATAGATAACTGGATGTTTCTTCAGTATCCCGGTAAGCGAGTGTCTCATATGGGCTTTCTCTTATCTCAGTAATTCTTTCATTAGGGAAAAGCGTAGGTAGCTCGTTATACAAAACATAACAGCCAAATGGAATTTTGGAAGTATTGGTATACGATGGACTCCAATTTAAGGGTTTATGGCGCACAACTTCTGTAATAATAATGCCAAGCAGTACTATTGCAAAAACTCCTATCACTATTTTTGAACGTCTATTCACTTATATCTTTATACTATTTTTTAAGGCTGTAAAACGCTCCTGCGCGGCCTTGTAAATGGTTGCATCTATATACTGTTCGCCATACCAGATATAATCGTAGATATAGGATACTTCTTGGAAAATGTTTTTGATTCCGGGAGTACTAATTTCTTTCTGATAATCTAAATTGGTCTTTTCGAAGTGCCAGTCTATTATGTTTTGCTGCGAGAGCGTTTTAAGTGCCCTTAAATACTGGTACCGAATTGCTGTTCTATAATCTTTTTGGGCTAATGCTTCCTTAATTAAAGCGGATAGGTCTACCTGTTCTATAT
>CAZWVO010000108.1:0-6574 GCA_964637535.1 uncultured Flavobacteriaceae bacterium | reverse complement strand
GTGGTAAATACTATAAAAATATTCAAGATCAGGCTTATATTAATCAAACAGAAATGTTTGGAAAAATATTTTTAATAAAGGATAGTCTAAAAACCTTAGATTGGAAATTGGGTTCGGAAAGTAAAAAGATCGGCAATTATACGGTCTATAAAGCTACTGCTATAAAACCAGCAGACTCTACAGACTTTGCAAATTTTAGAAGACGGGGTCCTAGAGGAAATAGGGGAGGTAGAGGTAACAACCGTAATGAGACTGAAGAAACCCAAGAAGAGGTACAGAAACCAGATTCTACAGCTACTAAGAGCGAAGATAATTCGTTGTTTTCTAGAATAGATATTCCGCAAGAAACTGAAGTTACGGCTTGGTATACTCCAGAGATTCCTATTAGTTCTGGTCCGGGAGAATATGGAGGCTTGCCTGGTCTTATTTTAGAGGTAAACTCGGGAAGAACTACCATTTTATGTTCAAAAATTGTAATGAATCCTGCTGAAAAAGTAGTTATAGAAGCACCATCTAAAGGGAAAGAAGTTACCCAACAGGAATACAACAAGATCATGGTAGAGAAGATGGAAGAGATGTCCGAGCGTTTTGGTGGCGGTAGAAGAGGTAACGGCGGAGGCTTTAGAAGAGGAAACTAGTGGGGATACATAAAACACTTCAACATCTGGGTTTTGCAGTAGTATTGTTCATGAGCTTTTTTGCTAGTGCTCAAAATATTACTATTAGTGGTACGGTAAAAGATAGCATAGGAAACCCATTAGATATTGCCAATGTGGTTGCCGTAAATGTGGCTACTAAAGGATTAGACGGCTTTGGAATTACAAATCCAAAGGGCGTGTATAAAATTAAGGTCAAAGCAAATACTGAATATCAGCTAAAAATTAGCTACCTGGGTTTTGCCCCCAAAGAAATTCTAATAACTACGGAAGAAAGTGATATTGTGCGCAATGTGGTGCTATTATCGCAATTGGAAAATTTAGACGAAGTAGAGGTTGTCTATGAAATGCCTGTAAGTATTAAGGGAGATACCATAGTGTACAATACAGATTCTTTTGTTTCTGGCACAGAGAAAAAATTGGAAGATGTTCTTAAAAAATTACCTGGAGTAGAAGTTAGTGATGAAGGCGAAATACAGGTAGAAGGCAAAACAGTATCCAAAGTAATGGTGGAGGGTAAGGATTTTTTTGATGGAGATTCTAAACTAGCCTCTAAAAATATCCCTGCCAATGCCTTAGATAAGGTAGAGGTTTTACGTAACTATAGTGAAGTATCACAACTTAGAGGAGTTACCAACAACCAAGATAATATAGCGCTTAATATTAAACTTAAAGAAGGGAAGAAGAATTTTTGGTTTGGAGAGGTTACCGCAGGTTTAGGTTTAGACGATCGGTTTTTGGCACATCCTAAACTGTTCTATTACAGTCCAAAATTTAGCCTAAATGTCTTGACTGATTTTAATAATATTGGAGAACTTCCCTTTACGCCTAGAGACTATTTTAATTTTACCGGAGGTTTTAGAAATATTTTGCAAAGGGGAGGAACTAGGTTTAATGCCTCTACCAACGATTTGGGAATTTCGGTATTACAAAACAATAGGGCTAAGGAAATTGACACTAAGTTTGGTGCTTTAAATTTTAGTTATTCGCCAACGGAGAGTTGGAATCTTAGCGGTTTTGCTATTTACTCTTACACCGCTACAGACTTAGAAACTTTAGCTAGAAGAACATTTATCTCAACCAACCAACAAGAAATTTCCAATACCATTACAGATCAAAGCACCTCTTTAGGACTTGCTAAATTGAGTAGTAGTTATAAACCTCATGGGAACTTTCAATTTGATTATGATGTGCTTTTAAAACTATCGGATCAACAGGAAGATATTAACTTGGAAACCATTTCCGATGTTACCGATAACATTGTAGAGCGAAAGCAACAGAAACCCTTAAGTGTAAATAACAATGCCAATATCTATTATACATTAAACGAAAAAAACATCTTTGCTTTTGAGGCGCAATATTTATATCAAGATGAAGATCCTTTTTACAATGCCATAAGAGAAATACAACCTTTTGCCGGAATTTTACCTTTAGATGATGGGCAGAGTAACTTTAATATTAATCAGGGGAGAGAAGTGCGTACCAATAAGCTAGATGCCAAAGTAGATTATTTCCTGGTATCTGGTCCAAAAAGCAACTTAAATTTTACCTTGGGAACCACTCAAAGTTTTCAAGATTTTGATTCCGAAATTTTCCAAATTTTAGATAACGGAAGCCGAGATAATTTTACAGACCCTGGTTTAAATAATGATGTTTCCTTTGATTTTTCTGATGTATTTCTAGGATTCCATTACAAGGTAATTGCCGGGAAGTTTACCATTAACCCAGGCTTTAGTATCCATCAATACAGAGCCACAAACACCCAATTGGGCACTCGGGTTACAGACGATCTTTTTAATATTGTTCCGGACCTTTTTGTAAACCTTCAATTTAAACAATCGGAGAGCTTGCGACTTACGTATTCTGTTACTAGAGAATTTTCGGATATTAATAGTTTTGCAAGCGGTTTTATTTTTAACAATTACAATTCCTTATTTCAAGGGAACCGAGATTTAGAAAGTGCCTTATATCACAATGTAGCGCTAAACTTCTTTAGCTTTAATATGTTTAATTTTCAAAACATATTTGGAAGCTTTAGCTATAACCGACGTATAGATCCTTTTAAAGGAAATAATACTATTGTTGGAATAAATCAGGTTAACTCTACCATCAATTCTAATTTGGAAGATGAAATTATATCGGGTTCTGGAAATTTTCAACGCACTTTTGGGAAAATTAAGGTAAGTGCCAGAGCTTCGTTATCCTCATCTAGATTGAACAATATTGTGAACGATCAGCCCAGATTATCCAAGTCGTTTACGCAAACGTATAGAACCTCAATAGCTACAAGCTTTAGAGATGCTCCAAATTTAGAAATAGGGTATAACTATACGGTAAACGATTATGACAATGGAGGGCTTATATCTAAATTTTTTACAGATAGACCCTTTGCTAAGTTTGATGCCGCTTTTTTAAAGAATTTTATTTTTACCGCAGATTTTGATTACTATCACTATAGAGACGAAGCCAATACTATTGATAATGAGTTTGCTTTTTTGGATACCAATTTGTCATATCAGCAAAAAGATAGTAAATGGGAATACAGTTTAGGGGTAACCAATTTGTTAAATAATGAAGAACTAAATCAAGACAATTTTAACGATCTCTTTTTTAGAAGCTCGTCGTATATCGTTCAGCCCAGGTATGTTGTTTTTAAAGTAAAGTATGAGTTGTAGTAATTGGTTTTAACAGATAAGCTTATAACCATAGCCGCGAATATTTACAATTTGAATGGAACTGTCTTTTTTTAATTTTTTTCGCAGCTTGGTAATAAAAACATCCATGCTTCGGGCATTAAAGAAATCATCATCGCCCCATATTTTTTTTAAGGTTCTAGATCTATCTAAGATGGTATTGCTTTTTTCCGAAAGATGGTATAGAAGTTCTGCTTCTCTGTGTGTAAGCGGTTGTATTTCTTCTTGAAAAACTAGGGTTTGCTTGGTGTAATTAAAAATATACTTACCAATAACAATGTTGTTTTTGCTTTGCTTTAGCTCCACTCTATTTAACAAGGCGTGTATTCGTACAATCAACTCTTCCATGCTAAAAGGCTTTTTTAAATAATCATTGCCTCCGTGTTCAAAACCCTCAATAACATCCTTTGTTTGCGATTTTGCTGTTAGAAAAATAATAGGTGTATTGGTGTCTTGTTTTCGTATTTCCTTGGCAAGTGTAAACCCATCTTTTTTGGGCATCATAACATCCAATACCAGCAAATCTGGTTTATTGATTTGATAGGTTTTTAGGGCTTCTTGCCCATTTGCGCAAAAAAGCACTTCAAAATTTCTAGTCTCTAAACTTTCCTTTATAATCTGCCCAAGAGCAGGCTCATCTTCCGCTAAAAGTATTTTTAGCATCTCGTTCATAATACAACTTTAAAAATGGTATTATTACTATGGGGTACCAAGTGAATGCTTCCTCCATGTTTTTCAATAATTTTTTTGGTGTAGAAAAGACCAATGCCAAAACCTTTTACATCGTGCTGGTTTCCAGTGGGTACTCTGTAGAATTTGTCAAAGATTTTTTCGGTCTGACTTTTATCTAAGTTACCTCCGTTATCAGCAACACTTATTTCTGCGGTATTTAGCACAGCGTTTAGATTTACTTCTACCGTATCGCCACCGTACTTTAACGCATTGTCAATTAGGTTGGAAATTGCATTTTCAAAATGAAATGCATCTACTTCTGTTAACAGACTAGCGACGTTTGTTTTAAATTCAATTGTTTTTTCTTTAGCAAAGAGACCGTATTTCTCTACAATAGATTGCAACATAAAAACAAGATCTACAGCTTCTCTATTTAGTAAAAGTTTGTCATTATCTACGATGGCTGTTTCTAATAGTTTTTCTACCATTTGATGGAGCTTGTTAAGCTGTTGGCTAGAGATTTCTAGATAAGATTTAGTTTTCTCAGGGTCGTTGGCATCGTTAAAATTTTGTATCCCCTCAACTGCAGCAGAAACGGTAGCGATAGGGGTTTTAAATTCGTGAGTGATATTGCTAATGAGATCGTTTTTAATTTCGGCTAACTCTTTTTGCTTATTAATAATGCGCAGCAGATAGAACAAACAGGCAATAATACTAGCAGAGAGCAATAAGGAAAGTAAAATTCCTGTAAGGCTTCGTTTTAAAATAGCGAGGGTAGGGTTGGAAAAAAGGAGTTGTAACCGCTCTGAATGCGGTAAGTAAGTGGTTTTAGCAAAAGTTCTTAGGCTAAAGGAAGTATCTGCTTGCTTAAAATGGTCCATGAGAGAATCGCCCTTAAAGTGTTTGAGGGCGTACGATATTTTGATGCCTTTTCTATTAAATTCCTTAGTTAAAAGGGTATCTAATTTCTTAAAATTAATAGAGTCGCGAATAATAGAAACAATAATTTTATTCGCCAAACTTTGCAATCCATCAATACTGTCTACGGCCGCTTTTCCTCTAAATATCGAGACCCCAGAATACTGTCCTGGCCTCATGGAATTAAACCCTCTAGAAGAATCTATCAGCTGCGTAAACCCTTTTATATTTCCTGAATATCGCAAACTATCCGAGTGGATTTTAAAAATAGTAGAATCGTTGTGAAAACTATCCCACGTAGTGTTGTGTTCAATATCCAATTGAATGTTATCATTCTTTTCGTCAACGAAAGCAAAGAAATCGGTTTTTGCCAAATTAGAATAATAGGCTTCTACCCCATTATCTAAACTTATTTGTACTTCATTGATTAGCCTTTGCTTGTTCACCCGATAGTTTTGGATATTCCAATACAGCTGAATAGCAATAGTCGCTATAATGGTAGCGGTAATAAAATAGATGATTGATTTGTAGTGTTTTTGTCCCACAAATCAAAAGTAAGAACAATAGCGGAGGAAAATCCTATTGCTTAACACTCGTTAACACTGGTTAACCTTATTTACTGAGAATATACTTCAAATTTGCGATGTAATTGTTCAACTAAAACACAACAGAAATGAAAAAAATCATACCTTTTTTGGCACTATATTTCATCAGTACTACTACCAGCACTTTTGCTCAAGAGTTTACAGGAATTGCTACCTATAAAACAGATCTGAAAATGACTGTGAAAATGGATAGCTCAAAAACAACTGTAGGCCAACAAGATCTTATTAATCAGCAAATTTCATTAGCAATGAAAAAAGATTATGAGCTCATTTTTACAACTTCTGAATCCAATTGGAAAGAGATGGAATCTTTAGATAAAATGTCTGGACCTAGCACTGGGGTTCAAGTTCAATTTGTAGGATTGGGAGGTGGCGCAGATGGGCTGCTTTATAAAAACACGAAAGACAAAACAAGTTTAGAAACCACAGATGCTTTTGGAAAACTCTTTCTGGTTTCTGGAACGCTTACTCCTTACGAATGGGAACTAACCTCTGAAACCAAGCAAATTGGGAGTTACAGCTGTTATAAGGCCATAGCAAAAAGAGAAATTACAGAAATGCGAATTTCAGAGGTAAATGGGGAGCGCGAAGAAAATGAAGAAACCAGAACTGAGACTATTACGGCCTGGTACGCTCCTGAAATTCCAGTAAATCATGGGCCAGATGCCTATTGGGGTCTGCCGGGTTTAATCCTAGAAGTTAGTAATGGTAGTAGAGTTATGGTTTGTAATAAGGTAACCTTAAATCCTAAAGAAGAAGTAGCTGTAGCGATTCCTACCAAAGGCAAAAAAATGACTTCCGAAAAGTACGAGGAGCTCATGGAAGAACAGGCTAAGAAAATGAATAAAATGTTTGGTGGCGGAAAGAAGAAAGGCAAAGAAAATTCTTCTTTTGAAATCCATATAGGAGGTTAAATACAACGTTTTACGCTAGTTTGTAATTTCAAAATCATCAATCAAAAATGAACAGAATACAGATCACTCTTTTAGTAGGGTTAGGATGTTTTTGCAATCAATTATGTGCCCAAAAG
>CAZWVO010000107.1:0-6578 GCA_964637535.1 uncultured Flavobacteriaceae bacterium | reverse complement strand
GTAGAAGGCCCAGCACCAACCGCGTATCTACCTTCCGCATTATGTAAAAATGCCATATTATTAATGACCTCTCTAGAACCTTCTACCGGGAAAGGGCCTACGTTGAAGGTTTTTCGCAACACATCAAAAGGAGCACTCCCTTGCCCTATGGCATGGCCATGTTCTAAGGTGTGTACTTTTCCCCAATTCCAGGCTGTTATATCATTTCCATGCGCTTCTTCTAAGTCTACCAGTGCTCCTTGTAAGGCCTGGTGCAGTATTTCTTTCCTGGTTTCTACATGGTCTGTTGTGGCAATATTATCCCACCAAATAGAAGAATCATTACGTATCATAGGTGCAATTAATCGTTTATGAAAATGGGTAGTACTAAAAGCTTCAAACAAATCTGCCCCTAATTCATCGGCAAAAGTTTGTTCTAAATACCAATACACCCAATGATGGTATATAGTAGCTCCTACACTATCTAATTCATAACTTCCATCCCACCTTTTTAATTTTTGAATTGCTTTTTGTTGTTTTTCAGGAAACGTTTCTTCATCAATTATTTGGAAGAGATCAGCTACTACCGCTGGGTTTACTGCAGAGGTGACATCTGTAATCATGGCTTGGGTCGACTTACTATCCCAATCGTTTCTAGGTTCTAGCAGCTGCTTAATTCTTTTTGCTCTATTTTCTGGCAAATAGTATCCCGGGTACCAGATGCCTGCAACGGAATCGGGTTGGTTATTAGCAGAGTAGACATAGTTCCATGGTGGATTAATTGCTTGCGGATTTTGTTCAAAATCGATAAAGCTGCCACGTTCTGCTTTACCCGAAGCTCCATCCAGGATAAATTTGGTATGTACACTATCTGCCGTATGATACAATTTTCCAGTAGCCCACCAAGCAATATTCCCTTCGGCATCCCCATACATCACATTTAGTCCCGGAGCGTGCATCTTAGGTAAGGCCTCTTGAAACTCAAAAAGGTCGTTAGCCATACTCATATCATAAAAAGCTTCTAACATTTTATTTTCAAGCTGAGTATAAATCCAAGACATGCTTACGGGTTGCTTTCCCTGTAGTTGCTTTGCAATGCCATTTAATACGGGGCCATGTCTTGTTTTTTTAAAGGAGAATGGAATAACCGATCCGTCTTTATCTGTAATAGGCCTAGAAACGGTTTCATAGGTCTCCCAAGTTGATCCTGTCTTATATTTTGTACTATCTGATGGGTGATTAATTTCATAGTAGAAATCGATATCATCATTCTCAAACATGGTTAAGCCGTATGCCAAATTACGATTATGCCCTAATAAGGGAAAAGGAACCCCCGCAAGATGGTATCCGTATTTTTCATAATTGGGGGTCTTTATATGTGCTTCATACCACACCGCGGGTTGCGAAAACCCAATGTGCGGGTCATTTGCAAAAATGACTGCGCCTTTTTTGGTTTTCTCCGGGCCAATAACCCAGCTATTACTACCTACAAACAAGGGAACCGGTAAATCTTTAAGTGTATTATGAACTATATCTGTAATAGTCGTTTCCGGGGTTGTGGCATCCAAAAAAGGATGATTTTTTATTAGCGTACTCTTGGGATCTACATCAATCTCTAAATCTTTTAGGTAGGCTGGACCCAATTTGTTTTTAATCTGAGACAGCAAGGGGTCTGTCTTTAATGCCATAGCAAAACTAAAGCTCATATACCCAACCGTATTGTACATATCCGCTATGGTAAATTTGGTTTTATCCAAACCGGTAAGGTAAAATTCTATGGGTGTTGGTCCTGTTTCCACAAAGAAATTAACGCCCTCTAAATACGCTTGCGACAGCTGTATCATTTCATCTGTAGTATCCAACTGCGCAACTGTTTTCTCTGTTGCATCGGCTATACCCAGTGAAAGAAAAAATTGATCCGTTTCTAACATCAGTTCCGAGCCAAAAACTTCTGAAAGTCCTCCTGTACCTACACGGCGTAATAGCTCCATTTGCCATAGTCTATCTTGGGCATGTGCATATCCTAAAGCTCTTAACGCATCTTCTTCATTCGCTGCATAAATATGTGGAATGCCATAGGTGTCGTAATACACGCTTACTTCCTGATTTAGCTCTGGAAGTTCTTGTATTCCTTCATAGGTTGGCGTTAGTGTATTTAGAAAAATTCCAAAGGCAAAGGCTACTACTACAAGTAAGCCAATGAGTACAAGTAGTACTTTCTTTAATCGTTTCAAAGATGTGATTTTTGGTTTGCGATTAAAGATACCATTTTCCTTAAAAAAAGGATAGTAAAATATATGGCTAGTTTACACTACCTATTTCCCTTCTTTAGTGCGGTAATTTTGAAGTCCAGTCTGCAGCCAATCCCTATAGGTATCTTTATCTGTACTCTGAACAGCGGTATTAAGCACTTCAAGCTCTGGAGATAAGAGCACATAGTAAGGTTGAGAAACTGCATTAAAATTAATGTTCTGAAAAGTACCCCATTTTTGTCCTATTGTTGTAATGGTTTTTACCCTCCCAGAATCGTATTTAAAATTAAATTGCTGCTCTTTTGGTAGTTCCTTTCTATCATCTACATAGAGGGAAATAAGCACATAATCCTTGTCTAGCATGGGATAAATATCGGGCTCGCTCCAGACATTTTCTTCCATTTTTCTGCAATTAACACAGGCCCATCCCGTAAAATCTACTAAAATGGGTTTATTGTTTGTTTTGGCATAGGCAACCCCTTCATCAAAATCTTTAAAACAGTCTATTCCTAAAGGGCAATCCGATTCTTGCTCAAAAACGCTGTAAAAATCGGGGGGTAAAAAACCGTATAATTTTAACGGATAAAATTGAAAAGCACCTAAACTAAGGTATACGGCAAAAGCTGCAGATAAGACCCCTGTTATTAACCTTGGCAATTTAATTTTTCCGCCTTTGGCATCATGCGGAAAACGTATTACTCCAAATAAATACAGTGCTAATAGGATAAACAGAATTACCCAAATACCAATAAACACTTCTCTTTTTAAAATATCCCAATGCCCTACCAAATCTGCATTTGACAAAAATTTAAGGGCTAAAATAAGTTCTAAAAAGCCTAAGACCACCTTTACTGTTGTCATCCACCCACCAGATTTGGGTAGTGAATTTAACCAGGTTGGAAATAAGGCAAACAAGGCAAAGGGTAAGGCTAATGCCACTCCAAAGCCTAACATACCGGTAGATAAGTTTGTAGCTACATCACCTTCTGCCAAGGCCGTACTTCCTAAAAGTCCACCCAAAATTGGCCCAGTACAGGAGAACGATACAATAGCCAAGGTAATGGCCATAAAGAATATGCCCATAACGCCCCCTATTTTGGTAGAGGCAGAATCCATCTTATTGGCCCATGAACTGGGTAAGGTTAGTTCATAATATCCAAAAAAGGAAAATGCGAAAAAGACAAAAATTAAAAAGAAAAATATATTTAACCATATGTTGGTTGCTATGGTATTCAAGATCTGGGAGTCAATAGAATCGAACAGATGAAATGGCAAACTCAATAAAAAGTAAATCAAGACAATAAAAAAGCCATACAACAAGGCGTCCTTTATTCCTTTACTCTTATTATCTGTACGCTTTGTAAAGAAGGAAACGGTAAGCGGAATCATAGGAAAAACACAAGGGGTAAGCAAGGCTATTAGTCCTCCTAAAAACCCTAATCCAAAAATCATCCATAAACTAGAGTTTACCCCTACTTCACCTATATCTCCAGAATTTAAAGCGGCTTTGTTTTTAAGATCCAAACGCAAGGCATTGCCAAGTGCTAGACTGCGCTCATCTACTGTTTTTTCTGTTGTTGCTTTTTTTTTACCAGTAAGCGAAAAAGTAAAATCTACATCTGCAGGAATACAGACTTCTTTACATATTTGATAAGCGAGATTTACATTAATTTGGTCTAGTTGAGGCTTTAAAAGGTGTATTTTTTGTGTAAAAACAGCTTTATTCTTAAAAAAAGTTTCATCTATTTCAAATACATCGCTATAAGCAGTATACGTTTTCCCTTCTGCTGTTTTCCCGACTAGTTCATAATCTTCTCCTTCACTGCTATAAGTAAAATCACTGGGCATAGAACCGCCTTCGGCAGTGTATTGCGAATAGATATGCCATCCTTCCAGAATAGCGCCAGTTATTACCAATTCATACTCTGTATCGGAGATCTTATTCACTTGTTGAGACCATATAACAGGTTCTTCTTCTGTTTGAGAAAACCCGGTAAAAACAGCACTTAAAAGAAATATTATAGCAAATAACAGTCTCATTCTTGTAGTGTAAATTTTAGTATTGTTTTGGTTTCTTTGGTTACTTTAAAACGGTTATCGCCTCTATGTCCAATAATCCATACAAGCGAATCCGCTGTACATAGTAACCATTGCTTTTCCTTAGCGATTAAATCAAATTTTTGATCCTTAAAATACTTGGACACTTTTTTTTTGCCCTGCATCCCTAATGGATAAAAATAGTCGCCTTTTCTCCATTTTCTTACCACCAAGGGGTACTTTAACGTTTTTTTATCCACATATAGTATGTTTTTTGCCCTTTCTTCCATTTCGGCAACCTCCTCAATTTGTATTGGTATTGGTGCTTTTAAAAAGGTATCCGTAGCTTGAATATTATAGCTACTATCATCTGAAACCGCTATGGTTTCTAGCAGCACATATTTCCTATCTTTTAATAAGCGGTGCGTAGAAGAATACACCGCTTTCCCACTTGTTCCTCTTAAAAGACGTTCCATATCTTTCCAGGCAGTAAAACCATATTCCTTAAAAAGGGCGTGCAAAAAACCCGATAGCGGTTGTAGTGCTAATAGGGCGTCAACTTCAATTTTCATCCCTTGGTTGTGCAACTTAAAGAGCTGTTGTTTCAATTGCGCGATATATTGGGATGTCATAGCTTGCGTAGTCTGCAAATGTGCTTGAGTTGCTAATACATTGGCCAAAAATGTGGGATGTAATTCTTTTAAATTGGGTACAATATGATGCCTAATTTTATTTCTTAAATACTTGGTATCTTCATTGCTTTCATCTTCCCGCCAAGAAATGCCCTGAGTTGTAGCATAGGCTATTATTTCCGATCTAGAAAAAGGTAGTAAGGGACGAGCAAGCCCATTTCCTTTTGCCGGAATTCCAGTTAAACCATCTATTCCGGTTCCTCTAGAGAGGTTTATTAGAAATGTCTCTAGGGCGTCATCTGCATGATGAGCAGTTACTAAAGTAGTATACCCATGCGTCTTCATTAATTTCTTAAACCAGGCATACCTCAGGTTTCTGGCAGCCATCTGCACAGATACTTTATGCTTTTCTATATAAGCGCTAGTATCAAATTCTGTATGATGCACTGCTATTTCAAATGCTGCTGCCTGTTTTTGTACAAAACGGGCATCCTCATCGCTAGCATCTTGTCGTAGTTTAAAATTACAATGCGCCAAGGCAAAATTTAAGTCACACGCCTGGCATAGGTGCATTAGCGCCATACTATCTACTCCCCCGCTGCAAGCCAGTAGAAATGGACTTTTACCGAGTTCTGGGAATTCTTTTTTAATATGAGTCTTAAATGCTTTTAACACCTCACAAAAGTAATTAAACCAGATGCAGTAGCCAATTGGATACGCATTCTAAGGCTTCTTTTTTATCGGTATCGTAATGCAATTCGTGATATCCACCTTCAAAAAGCTGCAAGGAAGTTACGGAGGCTTTGTTATGAAATTCAACTGTAGCCTTATGATCTATTACAGGATCTGCCGTACCATGTAATAATAAGGTTGGAATTGTTAAGGACGCTGCTTCTTTAATAGCCCACTCCCCTGCATCAATAATAGGGAAAGAATACATGGGGCTAACCTTATCCTGCACCAGCGGGTCTGCCCTATATTTGGCTACCTCTTCCGGAATTTTAGAAATACCAGACGGGTCTAAACCAGAGGGCAGTGTTATTGACGGTGCTATCTTCATCATTACTTTTCCCAAAGTCATTTTCCATTTTGGAGGACTAAACGCCAAACGCAAGTATGGACTAGTAGCCACAATACCAGCTATACTTATTTGGTTACGCAAAGCGTAGTTAAGTACTAAGTTCCCTCCCATACTATGGCCATATAAAAACAAAGGACTGTCGGGAAAAAGTACTTTTGCTTTTTGAATTACCAATTCTAAAATAGTCATTAACTGTGGATACCCTTTGCAGTGTCCTCGTTTCCCATCAGATTTTCCATGACCAATATTATCGTAATAAACCACGGCCAAACCAGTCTGTATTAACATTGGAATAACTGCTTCCTTATATCTCCCAGAATGTTCTCCAAAACCGTGCACCAATACAATAACTCCCTTAACAGCTTTGGCTTGCGCATAGGCCGTATAGATGTAATTGCTATCGTGTTCAAAGCTTATGTCTTTGTGTTCCATACTATAAAAATAGGTTTTAACGAGTTAACCCAAGAACAGATTGGATGGTTTTATCCGTTTCCTAGCACTTGCCGCATAGCCTTGGCTTTCAGTAGGCATTCTTCATATTCTTTTTCTGGAGCGGCTTTTGCGGTAATGGCTCCACCAACAGAAAAGGATATATAT
>CAZWVO010000106.1:0-6602 GCA_964637535.1 uncultured Flavobacteriaceae bacterium | reverse complement strand
CCGTATATAAATACAATACGGAAAACGTACCGCAACCAGCAGCTACTACAAAAGTAGTAATGTCCCAGGCTTCAAATTTAATCCACCCAGAAGCGTTCCACATGGCGTTTAGCCCGCTATAATACGGAATAGTCAAAAGGTTCACGGCCGCCAGTAACATTCCTTTAAAATAACTATTGCGCTTACTTACTTTAATTTCTGGAGTTCCTTGCTTTGTGGGCTTCTTCGCTTTAAGAAAAAAGTATACTGCAAAAAAAGCAAAGACTAGTAGTGCTATTTTTAGCAACCAATCTATGACCTCCGGGTTGTTGTATAAGAATTTAGAAATCATGACCGCAACATAAGCCTGCATCATAATCATAGTAGATACTCCAAGACTAAAAATAATACCGTTTAGTTTGCCTTTTTCAACACTAGTTTTAGCCGCATTCATGTTAAGTAACCCAGGAGGCACTGTAGCCATAAACGCAGCAGAAAAGGTGGCAAAAAAGAGAATTAAGACGTGGGTCATTGGTTAATTAATCCTGAATTTGATATAGGTTATTGGTTTTCCTTCTTCAAGATAACGCTTTTCATAGAAAGTTTGAATATTTAACACCTCATCTGGACTACCTTCATTTGTATATACATTATGATTAGCGTAGCAAACCTCTAAACCCATCCCGTGTAACAAGCCAAGTGTATAGCCATGCATAAATTCACTATCGGTTTTTAAGTGAATTGCGCCTTTTGGTTGTAAAATTTTCCTGTATTTGTTTAGAAAGTCCTGATTGGTCATTCTATGCTTAGTACGTTTATACTTAATTTGAGGGTCTGGGAAGGTAATCCATATTTCGGCAACTTCCTCTTTTTCAAAGAGTACATCTACTAGTTCGATTTGCGTTCTTAAAAAAGCGACATTCTTCAGTTCTTTTTCCAAGGCAGTTTTAGCCCCTCGCCAAAAACGCGCACCTTTAATATCTACTCCAATAAAATTTTTGTCAGGATATAATGCTGCAAGACCTATGGTATATTCCCCTTTACCACAACCCAATTCTAAGACTATAGGGTTATCGTTTTCAAAGTAAGACGCCCATTTTCCTTTATAGGGAAACTTCCCTTTTTGCACCTCTTCCCGCGTAGGTTGGATTACATTTTTAAAGGTTTCGTTTTCCTTAAATCGTTTTAGTTTATTCTTGCTGCCCACTAAAATTTGTTATTTCTGGGCAAAGCTAAGGAAATCTTTATTGAGGCTAGCTTATACGCTCACCGGAGTTTCTGTTTTTTCTAAGGTAAATGAAAATTCTGAACCTACATCTGCTACACTTTCCACATATATCTTTTCATCGTGTGCTTCAATAATGTGTTTTACAATGGCCAAGCCCAAGCCAGAACCGCCTTCGCTTCTACTTCCACTTTTATCTACTCTGTAAAACCGTTCAAAAAGTCTAGGAATATGTTGTTCAGGAATACCTTCTCCGTTATCTGTTACTCTGACAATAACTTTATTATGTATAAGATCTTCTACACTTACTTCTGTAGTTCCATTTTCCTGGCCATATTTAATAGCGTTAACCAACAAATTGGTTAATACCTGACGTATTTTTTCCAAATCTGCCCTCACATAAATAGGATTTTCATAATCCATATCAAAGGTTAACATAATCTTCTTTTTGGCTGCTTTCATCTCTAACAGATCAAAAACATTCCGTATTAAATCAATAATATCAAAGGTCTCCATAGACACCCTTAGCTCACCAGCCTCTAGCTTGGTAATAAGGTCTAAATCCTTAACAATATAAATTAAACGTTCTACCCCTTTATTGGCTCTTTGCAAGTACTTTTTTCGGACGGCTTTATCTTCCATTGCACCATTTAAGAGTGTTAGAATATATCCTTGAACGGTAAATAAAGGAGTCTTTAGTTCATGAGCTACATTCCCCAAAAAATCTTTACGATAGGCTTCCCTTATCTTTAGGGTATCTATTTCTATTTTCTTGTCTTGAGCAAATTTTTCAATCTCCTCTGTAAGCGTTTTCATGTCTGTATTAATAACCTCTGAAGATAGAGAAGCAGACTCTAAGAGTGAGACATCGTCATATATTTGCTTGATTCGTCTATAAATAAAACGCTCTATTCTATACTGGATAATTAAGAAGGAAACTCCAAAAATCACAGGAATACACAACAGGTAAAGTCTCCAATCTATCGTATTTAGCAACCATTGAATAGCTACTATAAGAAATACGCCTAGAAGGGTTATCCAAAAAGCAGATTTGAGGGCAAACTTATATGATTTCTTTACCCGTATGGCCATTATAACACAAACTTATATCCTACACCCTTAACGGTTTTAAAATGGTGATCTCCTATTTTTTCTCGTAATTTTCTAATATGTACATCTATGGTACGGCCACCAACAACCACTTCGTTACCCCATACCTTATCTAAGATAACTTCTCTTTTAAAAACCTTATTGGGTTTAGAGGTAAGCAGTGCCAACAATTCGAATTCCTTTCTGGGAAGCTCCAATTCTTTTCCATCGTTAATTACCTTATATTCTTCCCTGTCAATAACAATTTTACCCACCTTAACAATATCTTCAACCTCAGACTCTTTCTCTTTAAGTCGTCTTAGCAAGGCCTTTACTTTACTTACTAAAACCTTAGGTTTTATAGGTTTCGTAATATAATCATCTGCTCCCGCATCAAAACCTGCTACCTGAGAATAGTCTTCTCCGCGCGCGGTTAAAAAGGTAATAATGGTATGCTCCAAATCTGGAGTTCTTCTAATTTCTTCACAAGCTTCTATACCATCCATCTCCGGCATCATTACATCTAAGATAATTAGGTGCGGCTTTTTTTTCTTGGCCTTGGCAACACCTTCTACACCATTTTCTGCTGTAAAAACTTGATACCCCTCTTGAGAAAGATTATAACTTACAATCTCCAAAATGTCTGGTTCGTCATCAACAAGAAGAATTCTTATATCCTTTTTTTTCATGGATTTTTTACTTGGTTGTTTGCCAAATGTAAAGATAATACTAATACAAACACAGGGCTTAACATTGATTTAATGTAGCAGGGTTTTGGTACTATCCAATTGTAAATATCACATGCATCTTAGCACCTATATTATGCAATGAAATTTGGTCTTATGGGAACCTCTTTTACCCTCTTAAAACGTGAAAACAAGCGCTCTTTTTTCTTCGCACTCACTTTTTGATCGCTATTTTTTACATTTTGGCCAAGTTTTTGCTAATGGTATCCTATAGAAATGGCATGAAAAGATCAAAAATTGTATCTTTGCCGTATATCATATTGTATGAAGCACTTATACGTTGTAATTTTTTTCTTTGTTTCCTCGCTCGCTTTTAGTCAAGAAAAGCAGGCTAGTAGAACTATTGAGGGCTTTAAACTCTATCCCAATCCTGTAACTACAGGAAAAGTTTTTGTAAACACTACTAAAAATTTACCCAAAAAAATACTGATCTTCGATGTTCTTGGCGGACAGGTAATGGAGACTACCATTTTGGGAAAGGAACTAAATGTTTCGGAATTGGATGCTGGAGTGTATTTAATGCGTGTCTTTGAAAAAGACAAAGTTGCCACTCGAAAGCTTATTATCAAGTAATTACCTCATTTTTAGCGCGCTCTTTAATACCTTCCTTTGTCGATAAAATTTGTCAAAAGATCGATGAACGGATAAGCGTTCCCTTTTCACCTACAAAAAACGGAGTTTCACAACATTTTACCGTATCTGCTTAGGTCTTTTCTTACCTTTACACTGTTGATCCCAAATCAATGCCTACTTATGAAAAAACTTTACTTTGTGCTTTTATTGTGCTTTGCTGTTGCTAGTTATGGGCAAGAAGGGGCCCCAAACCCTATCGCTCCTAAAAAAACGCAAGCAAACTTCAAGTTATATCCTAATCCTGCCTACAATAATGTAGTGTATATCACAACCCAAAAAAATAAGGTCAAAGATATTACCGTATATGATGTTTTTGGCGAAGTGGTCCTCAGAGATAGAATAAAGAATAATTCCTTAGACATTTCAAGACTTGTACCCGGTGTATATGTTTTGCAAGTGACAGAAAACGAGCATACCATGAATAGAAAGCTCGTTGTAAAATAAAAAACCATTCCCCCCTTTTTTAAATGCTCTTATTGACATATATCAACAAGAGTTTTTTACGTACTCTTTTTTTACCCAAACTGGCTTCCTAAACTTAACTCTTGTACTTTTGTTTTGGAAACACGGTTATGAACCCAAACACAATTTTTGATATCACCACTCCTGAGGAGTTTAAAACCTTGGCCTTAGAAGTATTTGCTTTTCAATTTGAACATTGTGAGGTTTATCACAGCTTTTGCACCCATCTTAACAAAACTCCAGAAAACGTAAACCAGCTGCAAGACATTCCGTTTTTACCCATTTCCTTTTTTAAATCGAAACGTGTTATTAGTCAAGGAAAAAAGGCAATGCAAACTTTTACCAGTAGCGGAACCACTGGAAAAACAACGAGTAAGCACTACGTTGCAGATCTTAAGCTGTATGAAAAAAGTTACTTAAAAGGCTTTGAGCACTTTTACGGTGCTATTGATGACTATTGTATTTTAGCTTTACTTCCATCGTATTTAGAACGAAAAGGATCTTCTTTAATTTATATGGCCAATGATCTTATTGCAAAAAGTCGGTATCCTTTAAGTGGCTTTTATTTAGACGATTTCACGCTATTAACCAAAACGTTACAAGGTTTAGAAGCTTCGCAAACAAAGAGTATTCTTATAGGGGTTTCTTTTGCACTTTTAGATCTTATTGAAATTAATGATATCCCCTTGCAGCATACGCTAGTTATGGAAACAGGGGGGATGAAAGGCAGACGAAAAGAGCTCATTCGCCAGGAGTTACATACTCTTCTTGGAAAGGGTTTTAATACCCCACATATTCATTCGGAATATGGAATGACCGAACTTTTATCTCAGGCTTACTCTAAGGGAAATGGCCTATTTAATACTCCCCCTTGGATGAACGTAATGGTACGAGACACCGAAGACCCCATGAGTTACGTAATTCACGGCAAAACAGGAGGCCTTAATATTATAGACTTAGCCAACCTGTATTCATGTTCCTTTATTGCTACCCAAGATTTAGGAAAAACCCACGCCAATGGTGATTTTGAGATCCTTGGCCGTTTTGATCACTCGGATGTTAGAGGTTGTAATTTAATGGCACTATAACTTAGGTTTTTAATAGTTTTTCTACAGCTTTATGTACGCCAGCCTTCACTGGATGTGCACTGGTAGTAAGCAGTTGCAAGGTAGTATACGCGCCACCGTATACCCGCATTTTTGCTTCCTTATCTGCTCCTGATGCTATTAAAAAAGCAACTATTTCTGGAAGATTTTCAGGCACTTGTTGCCGCCATAATTCTACCCCATTGCTTCCGCAATAATGCAATAGCGTGGCCTTGTGCCCATATGCAGATGTTTCTTTTAACAGTTTTGGATGCTTTTCAAGCATTTGGAGAAGTCCCTTTAGCTTTCCAGCTAATAACTGATTTACGGCCTGCTCAAAGTGTTCATTATAGGGTTTTTGCGATACCGTTTCCCATGATGCAAAACCATATTCATTTGCAATAGTATGCTGGCAATCTGCCAAAGACCATGATTTTGCCTCTATCTGCGTAAGAGGAACTCCTAAAAACTCTGGATGGTAATTTGTGATCTGAGGGTATACTGCAGCCTGCTGTTGGGCTATACCTTGTTGCATTAGCCTTGCTAGTGCAGCCAAGTGCTCCTTTACAGATGAATAGGACCCCATATCGTAAAGCGCTTTTCCATAGAAAGCTTTAAGTTGCTTTACTACTAGAGGCTCATAGATTTTCATTACTTCACGATCAATACAAAGTAATTTTTCTTTCCGCGCTGTAATAGCACATACTTGTCACTAATTAAATCGGCACTAGTAATTTTATAATCGTCTTTTACTTTTTGCTTATTTACCGATATGGAATTTTGTTTTAGTTCTCTTCGCGCTTCTCCATTAGACCCTAAAAATCCTGTTTTGGCCGCCAATGCCGCAATCATATCCATGCCTTGGTTAATATCGTCCGTTGCAACGGTTGCATTAGGAACGCCATCAAATACTTCTAAAAAGGTTTTTTCGTTTAAGGATTTTAGATCTTCTGCAGTAGATTTTCCAAAGAGAATATTACTAGCAGCAATAGCATTATCTAAATCTTCTTTAGAATGTACCATAACGGTAATTTCTTCTGCTAAACGCTTCTGTAAAATTCGTAAATGAGGGGCTTCTTGATGTTCATTAATAAGCGTGTTTATTTCTTCTTGAGATAAAAAAGTAAATATTTTAATATATTTTTCCGCGTCTGTATCCGAGGTGTTTAACCAATATTGGTAAAATTTATAGGGTGAAGTTCGTTTTGCATCTAACCATACATTGCCTCCTTCGGTTTTTCCAAACTTAGTGCCGTCTGCTTTGGTAATTAAAGGACAGGTAAGTGCATACCCCTTTCCTCCACCTATTCTTCTAATGAGCTCTGTTCCTGTAGTAATATTACCCCATTGGTCACTACCTCCCATTTGCAAACTACAATTATG
>CAZWVO010000105.1:0-6605 GCA_964637535.1 uncultured Flavobacteriaceae bacterium | reverse complement strand
AAATTTAATGTTACTTAATAGTTGATTAATTGTCAACTATTTTATACATTTAACCTTCAAAATTAGATTTTATCATGAAGAAGACATTCTTGTTTTTAGTTGCTTTATTCCTTTCCTTAAACGTTTTTGCGCAAAAAGAGAAAGAATTAGTACTTAATGAAGAGACCAATTTAATTGAGGCCACGTATTTTCATTCTGATGGAGAAATAAGCCAAAAGGGAACTTTTAATTTAGATAAAAAGTTACATGGCGAGTGGATAAGCTACAACAAAAAAGGCGAAATTATATCTGTTGGCTCCTACATTGACGGTCTAAGAACGGGAAAATGGTTATTCTGGTCAAATGATATTTTAAAGGAAGTTCAGTACAATGATAATGCAATTGCGGGAGTAAGTAGTACCGAAAATACCGAAGGTATTGTAAGTAGAAATTAAGCTTCTTTAGAACAAATACAAAATATTAAAAAAGCGCTCGAATAGAGCGCTTTTTTAATGCCGTAATTTTTCGGAATTACTTTTCTGAATGTGCCGGGATTGCAGTTCCTTGCTTTACCGTAGTGTCTATCCCCTCAATGGCATCTGTATTAATCTCCATAGGAGATAAAACGGTTTCTATTGTAGCCACTGTATTAGCCTTAACTAGTAGTTCTACTTTTTTGGTTTGATAACCAGCATAACTAATAAGAAGGGTATGCGAACCAGGACTAAGGTTTGGGATTTCAAAATTGCCATGGAAATTGGTTTCATAGCTTATATCAGAATCTACAAGGGTAATATTAGCAAAGATCATCGGTTCGTTATTCATTGCCGCGTCAGCAACAGAACCTTGAATAGTACCATTATTTTGTGAAAATAAGAAGCCTGTATATAGAAGTACGGATACAAAAAGTAATTGTTTCATCAAAAAGCTTTTAACGAGTACAAAGAAAGGAGAGAAATGTAAACTTAGAGTTAAGCTCAAATTAAGTGTTGGTAACAAAATGGTTAAAAAAATATATACCAATAGAAGAGGCCGTCTATTTAGACAGCCTCTTCAGTGGTATTTAATTAAGATAAACTTAATCAAACATATTGTTAGCTATTATTAATTTCTTGTCCATCCGCCATTCCATGAGCTATAGTCTGCACCAGTACCGTTGCCAATACCAGTAAAGAACTCTGCTTCACCAAATGTTTCGCCAGTATCGTTTTTAAGCGTTACTACAACATCTTCAAAAGTGATATCTGTAGCTCCTGTATCGCCATCAAGAACGCCTTGCCCTGTTGGGCTATCGGCACCATCACTATCCAAATCAAAAGCTTCAGCAAATCCAGAAATTAGCACATTATTGAATAGGGCTCTTGTTCCAGCTCTTAGTCTAATGGCTTCATTTTCATTGGTAGAACCATTGCCATTTATCGTTAAATTCGTAATGGTAGGAGCAGACCAAAATATAGGATCCGAGTTATTACCGATATCTGTATTAAAACCGTCACCCTCAATACCCTTGTCATGTGACTGTCTATGTTCAATGTAAACGTGAGTCAAGGAACCGGTATAGCCTTCTGTCCAATCTAAAGAATCGTCCTGAGAACCAATTACAGATATATAAGACGCATTTGCAGTACCTCCAAAAAATTCAATACCATCGTCTCTACCCTCAAACGCCTGAATAAATTCAATGGTAGTTCCATTACCTACTCCATAGAAAGAAAAGCCATTATTTTCTGAAGATGCATCTGCAGCACCACCAGAATATTCTATGCGAACATATCGTAGTATTCCAGAATTATCATCTGCTATACTACCTCCATAGGGCAAGCCTCCAATTTCAGATGTTGAAGTGGCATCGCCACCAGAAACGGAATTAATAGGTGCGCGTCCTAAAATAATTAGGCCACCCCAGTCGCCAGCATTTGGTGTGGCAGAATCTGATGTAAAAACAATTGGGTTTGTTGAAGTTCCTTCGGCAATTATGGTACCTCCTTGCATTACAGCAACATATACATCGGCTCCAATGGTAGCTCGTATTACCACACCCGGATCTATTGTTAAGGTAATCCCATCTGGTACTAACAATGCACTTGTTAGGGTATAGGTTACACCTGTTTCCAGAGTAAGATCTTCAGACAGTGTTCCACCAATTTCTGTATTCTCGGAACCTACAGGGTTTCCTGCTTCATCTGGAAGCTCAATAATAACATCGGCTGTATCATCCGATGCACATCCGGTTAGTACTAGCGCCAGGACTGCAAAACTTAAAAAGAATTTGATTGTTTTCATTGCGTATTAATTTAAAAGGTTCTGTTTATTATAATTTATACTTGAGTTGAAACCCGATATTAAGACCTCTTTTGAATCTTGATAATGTGATATCGCCACCATCAACTTCACGTACTCTTTCTATATTCGGGTTAAGAAGATTTTTAAAACTTGCGTTAAACTCTATCCTGTTACTGATTTTATTTTTCAATACAAAATCAAGAGATGGAACTCCTTTCTCTGTAATATTCCCTAGCTGCCCAGATCCAAGGGCACCAATACGATCAGAGAAATAAGAGAATACCAAATTGGCTACGGGTTTGTATTTCCCAAATGTGGGTCTATAACTAAAATCTGCATTGACTAGCAAAGGTGATGCACCTTGCAATTGGTCTGAGCCTCTATCAAAGGTTGTAGAGAATATACCATTGCTATCATCTAAATCTTGCCTTGTATACGTATAGGTAACATTGATTCCAGTTGACAAAACACTTTGTTCATCGGCGCCTGTAATTAGTCCTTTGCGAACTTCAAATTCAAAACCAAGTACTTGTGCTTGATCCCCAGTTCTAAAGAAACGTTGTGTACCAGTAGCATCATTAGCAACAACAAGGTTAACAGGGTCGTTTATGGCCTTTGCAAAGGCAGCAATTGAGATGAGTTCAGTGGGTTTGATAAACCACTCATATTTTAAATCTAAATTAAAGATTCTTGAAAATGCAGGATCGTTTAAAAGATCTGGATTTCCACCAATTCGCTGTGTAACATCTTCATAAACAAAAGGGGCAACTTCCTTAAATTCGGGGTTTGAAACCGTGCTACTAAATGAGAAGCGTAGGTTTTGATTTTCAGTTAAAGCATATTTTACATTTAAACTAGGTAAGAAGAAAAAGGAGCTAGCTTCGCGTTCACCGGTATCTGTAGGAGGTAAATTAATTACATCATAGCTAATATCCTGGTTAAATTGCTCTAAGCGGATACCAGGAACAACAGACAATTTATCGGTTACCTTAAAAACGGCATCGGTATATAAAGCATGTACATCAAGATTTCCTTGGTAGGTGTTTTCTAATGCCCCTGGGAAGTTCGTATTACCTATTCCAATTGAAGGGTTTAGCGCATTAAATACTACAGTGTTAAAAACAGTACCTATATTGTCCGCTGAGAAAACTTCATCTAAATTACGTACATCACCTACCGCTGTATTTGGTTGAATAAAATCATATCCATAACGGATGTTTTCAAACGTTCTTTCCTTAGTACGCCCGGTGTAACCAAAATTAAGATCTAGCTTTTCAGAAACATCATAGGATAAATTAATGCGTGCATTTAGTTCGTTATCTCGTATGTCTTGAAAGTAACGTTGATTATCAAAAGAAATATTACTGAAGAAAGAAGCATTGGTGTTTGGATCATCATCAAGTTCTAAGTCAAAGCGTTCTACAGAAATTCTTTTTCGGTCTGGTTGTCTTGCAAGCACAGCATTCTGACCAAGCCCCCAGTCTAACTTTAATTTTTCGCTTAGCGTATGGCTACCCAATAGTTGATTAACAAAAATCATATCTTGATTAAACTGCACATTAGATTGGTAAAACCCTCTGTCTGTATCAAGAATAGCATCGCGGTTGCTTCCTAAACCTTGCGTTCCAAAATAGGAAACTTCATCTGTAGCATCATTGATAAAAAGCGAATTGAATTTTAGTTTGTTGTTATTATCTATCCGGTATACAATATTGGCCATTGCCGTTGTATTTCTAGAATACTCAAACTCCTCCGTGTTTGGAAAACGCAATCTTTCAACAGTGGTAAAATCAACAGCTGGCCCTTCGCGATACTCAAAAGAGTTTCCAAAAGAAGCGGTTGCAAATACACTTAATCTAGAGACATCGCTTAAATTCCAAGAGTTTCCTGTGGCAAAGCTTCCCGTAAAACCCGAATTTCCCTCAGAGGGAATGGCATCAACCCCATGAGACAGAATTACTGCATATGGATTGTTTCGATACCTGTTATAAAATCCAAAATAACCTGTTCCTTCGCTTTTTAGAAAATCAACTCCTAAGGCATTTGTGTTTAAAGAAGTTCCTAAATCAATATCTAAAAAGAATGCTCCAGTATGCTCTTTAGCGGTAATGTCTACATTACCTGCGGCAAAATCGCCGTAAAAATTTGCTGCGTAGGTTTTACTTACACCTACATTCTGAATTACATCAGAAGAAAATAAATTGAGGTCAATATTCTTTTTTTCAATATTGTTAGACGGTAAAGGGAGTCCGTTGTAGGTAGTGTTTAGATATCGTTCTCCAAGACCTCTTACATATACGTTACCGCCACTTTCTTCCTTAGAAACCCCAGAGATTTTATTTACCGCTCCTGCTGCGTCACTAATCCCTTTAAGAGAAAGTTCTTTTGCTCCAATACTTTCTTTTACAATATTAGCAGATTTTTGATCTAGCAATAAAGCTGCTTCAGAATCTTTTTTAGTACTCCCCTGTAGTACAACCTCTTCTAATTGCACCCCGGCAGCACTAGATAAACCTACATTCACTGTAGTAGCTTCACCAGCATTTACCACAACAGCTGTTTTGGTTACTGTCTCATACCCTAAAAAACTATAAATAACGGTATAGGTGCCTGGCGTTAATCCTGCAATTTCATAGTTGCCATCAAAATCGGAAGTAGTTCCTTTTGAAGTTCCGTCCACTAAAATATTAGCAAAGGCCAAAGGCTCATCATTAAAGTCTTTATCAATTAGCTTACCCACAATACTACCCGTTTCTTGGGCGGTAATTTGAGCTACTACCAATAAAAGTATACTGGTTATAATTTTTTTCATCTTGTTTATTATGTTTGATTTTAAATACCGATGCAAAAGAACTGAGAGTGTGTAAAAGTCGAGTTACCCGTATGTTAAAAGTGTATTGTAAAAGTGTTAGCTAAAGGTTATTAGATTAAGAGAATGTTAAATGCCATTTGTGACCCCCTATATTTAAAGGAACTTTTAAAATAATGTATCTTGCAGACCTATTTAGAATGGGTATTATGAATTGGGAACAATTACTTTCTTTAAAGCGTTTTGGAGACACCAACAAGCGCTTGCGAAAAGAACAAGATGAAACACGTTTAGGTTTTGAAGTAGATTATGATCGTATTATTTTTTCGTCAGCTTTTAGAAGTTTGCAAGATAAAACTCAGGTAATTCCTTTGTCTAAAACCGACTTTGTGCATACCCGATTAACACATAGTTTGGAAGTTTCTGTAGTAGGCAGAAGTTTAGGGCGTATTGCCGGCAAGAAGATTTTGGAAAAGCATCCACACCTTAGCGAAATACATGGCTACCAATTCAATGATTTTGGTGCTATTGTGGCGGCGGCAGCGCTATCTCACGATATTGGTAACCCTCCTTTTGGCCATAGCGGAGAAAAGGCGATTGGAGAATATTTTAAAACGGGCAAAGGACAGCAGTATAAGGCATTGTTGTCTGCTAAAGAATACCAGGATATTATAGATTTTGAAGGGAATGCCAATGGCTTTAAACTACTAACGGAATCTAGAGAAGGAGTAGCAGGAGGTTTGCGTTTAAGTTACGCTACCTTGGGGGCCTTTATGAAGTACCCAAAGGAGTCGCTCCCTAAAAAACCAACTAAGGAAATTGCCGATAAGAAATTTGGTTTTTTTCAATCCGAAAAAAGCGCTTTTCAAGATGTAGCTGCCGAATTGGGTTTAAAGCAAACTCGTAAAGAAAAAGATATTAGTTTTTGCAGGCATCCGCTTACCTTTTTAGTAGAGGCAGCAGATGATATTTGTTATACCATTATTGATTTTGAAGACGGTATTAATCTGGGTTTGATACCCGAAGATTTTGCCTTAGAATATCTCATTAAATTGGTAAAGGATCAGATCAATACCAAGAAGTACCATGCCATGCCGTATCGGGAAGATCGACTTAGCTACTTACGTGCTTTGGCTATCAATACGCTTATAAAAGATGCTACTGATATTTTTGTGGCTAATGAAGCCGCTATTTTAGCCGGAGAATTCCATGTTTCGCTTTTAGACAAAAGTGCGTATAAAGCCCAGATAGACGATATTATCCAACTGAGTATTGCCAAGATTTACCAATCGCAGGAGGTGATTGAAAAGGAAATTGCTGGATACAAGATTATTTCTGATATCCTAGATGTGTATGCAGGGGCTTTGGTCCGTAAAAAAGAGGGAAAAGCGTCTAATTATGATAGGCTTATGCTGCAAACCTTACCCGTGTTTTACCAAAAAACAACAGGGTCTTTATATACGATTCTTTTGAATACCTGTTGTTATGTAGCTAGTTTGTCGGATAGTGCTGCGGTGCACATGCACAATAAGAT
>CAZWVO010000104.1:0-6631 GCA_964637535.1 uncultured Flavobacteriaceae bacterium | reverse complement strand
CGTGGGCTCGGAGTTGTGTATAAGAGACAGGGTTAGTTTTTTTTTTGAAGGCAGAGACGGCAAACGAGGCTCCCCTTTAGCCGGTGGGGGCGGGGGAAGTGTAATAGGGATAAACCCTACTATTAACGATCCGGTATCTCCCATAAATATTTTTTTATTGGAGGAAAGATTAAACCCAAGAAAAGCCATTAAGATGGCGTTTACGGTAATGCTTAATAGGGCAAAAAAATATTCCTGAGTGGTATAAAATATAGTCGTATAAATGATCATAATAACAATGCCCACCACAGATGCCAAGCCATCTATACCATCAATTAAGTTATATGAATTGATAACGGTAAGCATCATAAAAGCCCCCAATACTAAATACAAATAATAGGGAATTTCATATACATTTAAAAAGCCATTAAATGAGTCAATAGTAAAACTATCATTAGCAAGTATAAAAATTATAGCCATTACCTGCCCCATTAATTTAGATCCCGGAGAAAGCACCACCAAATCATCTTTAAGGCCAAGTATAAATAAGATAGTAAGCCCCGGAATAATATAAATTGCCTCATTCATAAGGGCTTTATCCTTGATAAAGAAGAGCGCAAAAATTAAGGTGTAAAAAAAAGCAATTCCGCCAAGCGTAGGTGTTTTTGCAGAATGGGAGCTTCTATGGTTAGGGTCGTCCATAAGACGTTTGTACTCTACTACTCCAATAATTTTTGGAATGGTTAAATACGTTAAGAGAAAAGCTCCTATAAAAAGCACTATGGCAGTCTCGAGGAAAAACAATAGTTTGGATGTTTATTTATAGCTTACCAAAGATAATTTTAAAAAAGAACTTTATTAAATTAAACTGGCGTGATATTCGTGTAGGCTCTTTTAGCAACCTATAAAACCACTCTAAACCCAATTGAATAAAAAGTTTAGGTGCTCTTTTTTTAAGGCCAGAGTATACATCAAAACTACCTCCTAAGCCCATATACAATGCGGGGTATTGGGTATAAAATTCTTGCATTAAAAATTCTTGTTTAGGGCTTCCCATAGCAACAAAAATTACATCTGGTTTTTTTTCATAAAAATCGTCAAGAAGTAACTTCTTATCACCTTCTTTTAGATATCCATTGCGGTAGCCCTGTATTTTTAGGGTTGGGAAATCTTTTTTTAAGGTAGTTATTGTTTTCTGAATAACGCTTTCAGATGATCCAATAAAATAGAATGATTTTTGTTGGTGATATGCCTTAATAATATCTAACCAAAATTCCGCTCCAGCAATTTTAGCTCCCTCTACTCCCTTTCGTTTTAACGCCCATACAGCACCAATGCCATCTGCGTACCCTATATTATCCGCTATAAGTATTTCTAACCTATTATCCCTCCTATTAAGTTTCTCGGCGTTGAGGGCTATTAAAATTTTCTTTTCGTCCTGAATAGCCTTTAAAAATTGCCCTTTAGAAACAAAAGCATAAAGCTTTTTCCGATTTATATAAACCTCTTTAATACCTAACATTTAGCAATGGTATTATAAATTTTTGCATAGTATTCGGCATTGGTTATCCAACTTCTATTCGCTACAACATAACCCAAAGCCTGAGCTATTACCTGCTTTTTTTTCGCTTTTTCCATCTGAATCACCTGACACATTCTCTCCGCTAAGGCAATCTCATTTCCCGCAGGAAATAGAAAACCGTTATAGTTATCGGTTACTAATTCTAAAATCCCTCCAACATCACTTCCTATAAAAATTTTTTCATAAGCCATAGCCTCCAAAGGTTTTAAGGGAGTTACAGCATCTGTAAGTTTATTTTTATATCTAGGATTTACAACAATTCCTATTTTACTAAAGGCATTGTGAATTTCTATAGGGTTAACTGGACCCAAAAACATAACTCCAGCTTGTTTTTCAGTCATTGTTTTAATTTTACTACTTTCAATTCCTGAACCATAAATAAAAAGTTTAGCTTCGGTATGTTTTTTCCTTACTTCCGAAAACGCCCTTATAAGCATATCTATACCTTCATGAGGAGTAAGCGTACCTATATAACCAAAGTGCTCTTCTGTTGAGATCGTATTATCAACAATTTTATTTTTTAAGATATCTATTAATTCAGTATTCACTGCATTTTTTACAAGTCTAATTTTATCTTCAGCAATTCCGTTTTCAACTAAGGTTGTCTTTAATCTCTCATTTATAGCAATAACAACTGTTGCCTTATGCATCACATAAAGCTCCAACTTAAAGAGTAGTTTTTCAATTACTCTCTTAACCCATCCTGTTTTAGTATCCTGTTTATTTAGCATCCATAACGAACGCACCTCATATACAACTGGTATATTGAATTTTTTTCCCAAGCGAACTGCTGGTAATCCACAAAAAAACATTGCATGCGCATGCAAAATTGCAGGTCGCTCTTTTTCTATTATTCTTTTAATTGCGCTATAGAAAGATCTTATTTTAAAAAGTCGAAGAATTCTTTGATAGACTGGTTTACCTAAATCAGATATGGAATCTTTATTATGGATAGCTGTTCTATAATAAGGTACCCCATTGAGCGTTTCCTTTACTTCCTCCGCATTTTGAAAGGGAGAAGTTATGGCTAAAACCTCTAGGCCAAATGCTTGCTGCGACATTAGTATATCTCTAGAACGAATACTAGAACCTGAAATTTGTGGAAGAGATTGATAAAGAATGTGCAAAACTTTCATCTAAGCGCGTAACTTTGCGCAAAAGTACATTAATTTGTATACTATAGGTATTCTAAAGCGCCAATATTGAAGACAATTACCAAATACAAACAACCGCTGTTATTAGTAATTTTTTGCTTTTTTTTTACTAGTCTCCTGTTTATGCCAAACGCCATGAACAGTAAAATTTTTGGTCTCCTACTTTTATTTTCGTTATTCTTTTTTGATTTTGAATTGCTTAAAATTTATTGCAAAAAACACTTTCCTATACTCCTCTTTTTTGCTTGGGTTGTTATTGGGCTTCTATACACCGAAGACACTTCGGCTGGGCTAAAAAAAGTAGGTAAACTTGCAATTCTTCCCGCATCCGTTTTAGTGTTTGGCCTTATAAAATTAGAGCCAAAAACAGTATTGAAAATTTTAAAATTTTATGTGCTTTGTGTTCTTATTGCCGCACTATATTCTCATGGGATAAAACTTTATGACTTCTTTGCAAACAATGAGCCGTCTTTTAGGAATTTTTTCAACCTTAATTACTCCTATTTGGCCTTGGCAAAAACCCTTGATTTGCATCCAACCTATTACTCTTTCTTTGTTCTTATAGCGATTAGTATTATACTGGATTTTCTGCGACAGAAAATGAAAATCATATATTTTTTCTGTGGAATTATTCTTATTTCCTACCTGTCTTTCTTTATTGTGCACTTGTCTTCCAGGATGGCAATAATAATTTTATATCTCTTACTTATTACCCATCTGCTATGGCAGGCTTATACGCACAAAAAAATTATTAGAGGGATCTTTTTTTTAGTTTTGCTTCATGGTTTCCTTGTTTTGACACTTCTTAACGTTGGGGCAACAAAATATAGGTTTCAACATCTTTTAGGATTTACCTATTACACTGGTTATACGGTAAATGATGGAAATCATAAAAAGAAACTATGGAGTGCTGCCTTTAATGCCAATAAACAAATTGTTTTTGGAAACGGAATAGGAGACGTGCAGCCAAGTTTAAATGATCAGTATAAACTTGCGGTGCTAACAAAACCGTTAGCAGAAAATTACAATAGTCATAATCAATATATTGAGTATTACGTGGGGCTTGGAGGTATAGGGGTGATACTATTTTTAGGGTTACTCTTGTATTATGGGCTTACTTTTGTAAGGCAAAAAAACAGGTTAGGCGTATATTTTATTGGAATTATGAGTCTGCTCTGCATTACAGAATGCATTTGGAATAGGCACCATGGACTTGTGTTTTTATCCATAATGTTAGGGTTACTCTGGACTATAAGTCCTTCGTTTCCAACTCTGGACCGTGAATCTTAAATGCCGCAAGTAACAAAAGAATAAAAAGAAAACTATATTGATAAAGAAAAGAGGTGGTAAGACCAATAATTGAGAAGTAAGAAATTATCAAAATCTTATACTTTTTATTGGTATTTGTTCTGTTGATGAAATAAAAGAATAGCAGAAGAATTGCTAACATACCCAAACCGTATTTGACGTAAAGAGTCATATAAATGTTATCCATATAAATGTTGTAGTTTTCTATATTCTCTCTGTATTCAAACCAAGGAATAAAAAAGGTTTCACCAAGACCCTTACCAAAGAGATAATGATACCATTCAAAACCATCTAACTGGGAGAAAAAAGGAGAGAATCGACGTTCAGAAAGCTCATTGAAGATGTCTGTTACATGGAATAAAGAAAGTGCTCTTTCCCTTAATGAGGTATTGAAATTCAAAATTCCAATAACCAGCAGTATGCCTCCCCCAAAAAATAATAACATTCGTTTTATAAATAATTGGACATTAGAAATAGCCATGACTGTACTAATAACAAAAACGGCAAGCAATACAAGAAGGAATGTTCTGTTTCCAGATAAAATTATAGGAATAATGATATATAAAAGTTCAATAGGTTTAAGTTTTTTATTGGCCGCTAACTGAGCGATAAAATAGAAAATGACATAGAATGTTCCCATTGATAAATACCTGGTGCTCATGGTCTTATAAAAAACATCATTGCTAACAAAACCTAATACATTGGTAGTATTTAATAGTAAAAAGAAAAAGAGGGTTACAAAAAAATTAACGCGCAGTAACTTTGCAGCAAATGGTCCGTTCCATGCCAATTGTTGGCCTCTTAAAAGAGTTAAAAAAAGAAACCCCACAAACAAAAACAAAATAGGCTTGAGGTCTTTAAGCAAATTAACTATAGTACTGTCTTGGCTATTTTGAAAAATGCCCCAAGGAAGATATAGCATAATGAATCCACAAACCACCATTCCTACAGAGGCTACTACTTTATTAAGTTGCTTTCTTTTTAGTGCTGTAAGGGCAAAAAGCACTATTGGGATAATAAGAAAAGCATAATAAATTGTTATTTGAAACCTGGTATGAAGTGGAGTTAACGCAGGGGTTATGGGTAAAATAACCGTAAAGTATACAAATTGCTTTATCTGCTTATCTCGGCAAAATACAACACCTAGATAACCGTAGCAACACAAGAGTATTAAAAATACAATTGAAAACATACCAACTATATCTGTTATTTAAATGATGGTCTTATAATAGCCCAAAGATATTCTTTAAAGCTTGCCCCTGTCATTTTATTGATTAATAATTTCCAACTAGGGTAGAAAAGCAATGTCATGGCAAGACTTAAAGACCACGCCACGGCTTCAATTCCCATCCTTGATCCAATATAAATAAATATAGGTAATACAAACAAGGTGACGAGGTTCCAATAAAACTCTAGATTCGTTCTTCCAGTAGCAATTACCAAACTTCCTACGGGGTTGCCAATGGCTCTAAAGATCATATAAACACATAAAATTCTTACCAAAATCACTATTTCATCAAAACCACTACCATAGAAAACGGTAACAATAAACGGCGCAAAAATTACTGTTATTAGGTAGACCACAATATTTACCTTAGCTACTATCCCAATAAGTCTTAGATAGTTTTTCCTTAACAATTCCATATTCGATTGAAATTTTGCTAAAGTAGGAGAAGCAACTTTCATTAAAATCGGATTTAGTATTTGTGCGGGTCTCAATACGAGCTGTTTTGCTAAGCTATACCCTCCTAATATTTCTTGACTAAAGAACTTACCAATAATTAATATGTCGATATCTCTATTAAAATAGTTTACTATTTGACCTCCAACTTGATATACCCCGATAGCCAGAAACGGTTTGGTTTCAGCAAACTTGTACCGAAAAAGAAGGCCATATTTCCGTATTCCATGTGCGAAATATAAAAGGTTCTGTAGCGCATACTGTAGCAAAGCTGAATATACTAACGATAAAACGCCATAGCCATTTATTGCAAGGTAAATGGCAAAAACTAAAGAAATTACAGCGGCAATAATTTCGAAAATGGTAATATGTCTAAATAACAGATGCTTGGATTCAATAGTCTTATAAATTCTCCCCAATGCAGAGATCATTAGATTAAGTCCTAACAAACGTATTAACAGCGTTAACTCTGGTTCTTCATAAAAGCCTGATACTACTGGTGCAACAAGCCATAACAGGGCATAAAGAAACAGACTAAAAAGCATATTTAACCAATAGAGACTAGCATATTCTCTTCTACTTATCTGTTGCCTATGAAGAATAGCAGAGGTTAATCCCATATCGTTAAAAAGATTCATAAACCCCATTACAAAGGTAACGAGCGCCATTAAGCCAAAGTCTGCCTTGTCTAAAAATCGGGCTAAAACCGCAATCTTCAATAGCGCTGCTACGGCAATTACAATGGTGCCAATGGTGGTCCATTTTACTCCAGAAACAACTTGTTTCTTTATATCACTCACTTAAAATTGTTTGTATTTGTTTTTGAATCTTTTCCTTAACTACGTCATATGCATACAATTGAAGTATAAGGTCTAAATTGTGTTGCTGTTTTTCAATATCCAAAGCATCCAATGCAGTGTTACTTTG
>CAZWVO010000103.1:0-6722 GCA_964637535.1 uncultured Flavobacteriaceae bacterium | reverse complement strand
ATCAGAGGCAGTGTTGTATAAAAAATTATATTTTAGCGCACCTCCTAAATGTACTTCATTATTGCGAATACTAGCGTAATAGTTGTTTTGTCCGGCTAAAATTTCTTTCCCTTTTTTAGAAATTCTAACAGGATTAAAAGAAGAAAAAAGAGGTTTTAATCTACTAATTGCTCTTTGGTATTGGATATCTCCAAAACCATAAAATTCCTGATTCTTTAAAATAGCATTCAGGAATTCTTTCTTAGTTTTTGGTTTTTTAGCAATGGCTATGTTTAGCATCTTGTTTTCCATATCATTTAAACCATTCTTAATAGTTGGAAAACGCTTAAGATGTGTTTTTACAGCCTGAGACAAATATTTAAATTGGTAGTTGTCAAAATCCGAAATATGTTCTAAACGTATTGGGTTGTCACTACAATACAGTTGCCATATGTAATCTGCATATTCAATATCATCTTGACTTAACGTACATCTGTTCGCATAGGCATCAATTAGTTGCTCATGAGATAATTCACCCAAACTATAAAGACGATCAGTTCCATCTTGTTTCCCGCTGCATATCAAAGATATTTCAGCATCTTTACGGTGCTCCTTTAACCAACTAATTACAGCCAGCATATTAATTTGACAAAACAAATCGTACTCAAACCACAGTACAATTTTATCTTGCTTTTTGTGGTTACATAATGATCTGTATTCTTTTAGCGTGTATTCGATAAACGTAGATTTGGAGACCTTATAATTTTTATGTAAAAAATCAAAACGAGTTTTCCAAAAAGTTTCACTTCCTACAGTAGTAAGTGTTTTTCCTTCGCAAAGCATTTCGCGCCATGTGATTACATCGCCTTTAAGTCCCAAAGTTGCTAGTCTTTGCGTGAAAAAATCACCATTGGTAATATGAAGAAGGGAGCTCATATTTCTGTGTTATTTACGTGGTTGGTTGATTAAAAGTAAGATTTACTTCAAATACGGCAAAAAAAATTAACAAAAATCCTTAATAATAACGTGTTTGCCAATAATATAGTATGGTGTAAAATTGATCTTAGCCTCCAACACGTTTAACTTTAAAGCCTTTCGTCTGTAAAATTTCCATAATACGTTCTCGATAATCCCCTTGAATAATAATAGTGTCGTTCTTAAAACTCCCACCTACACCTAAGATTGTTTTTAGCTCTTTGGCTAAAATTTTAAAATCTGTAGTGGCACCGGTATACCCTTCCAAAATAGTAATAGGTTTACCCTTTCTTTTTTCATATTTGCAGATAATAGGATCCTTTTGCATCCAAATTTTTTTTTGGGAGCTCCCAGTTTCCTCTTCTGGTTCTGGCTCATGATCTGGAAATAGGTTTTTAAGCTGATCCTGTAAGTCCATCCTATTTTTTAATTAATCCTAGTTCAATTAATCGTTCCTTCAAAAACTCACCAGCAGAAATATCTTCGTATTGTTTGGGGTTTTCATCAGATATACAATGTTCCAAACAGTCTAGACGCATTTCACTTATAGGATGCATAAAGAAAGGAATAGAATACCGCGAGTTCCCCCAAAGTTCTCTAGGCGGGTTAACTACCTGATGTATGGTAGATTTTAATTTATTATTTGTTAAACGAGAAAGCATATCACCTACGTTAATCATTAGCTCGTCAGGTTGTGCAATAGCGTCTACCCAATCGCCTTCATGATTTTGCACTTGTAGACCCTTTCCGTGAGCTCCCATTAACAACGTAATTAAATTAATGTCTCCATGTGCAGCAGCACGTACCGCATTTTTAGGTTCTGAGGTAATAGGTGGGTAATGAATTGGCCGTAGAATAGAATTGCCGTTTTTTATCCATTCGTCAAAATAAGTTTCTTCCAGACCTAAGTGCAAAGCAAGTGCTCTAAGTACGTATTGCGCTGTTTTTTCTAACATTTTATACGTCTCTTTACCCACAGTATTAAAATTGGCTAATTGGGTAACGGTAACATTATCAGGATACTCTTTTGCTAAGCGTTCATCATGCTCTACATATTGACCAAAATGCCAAAACTCTTTTAGGTCACCTTCTTTTCTTCCTTTAGCATGTTCTTTTCCGAAGGAAGTATATCCTCGTTGTCCGCCAATTCCTTCTATTTCATAACTATCTTTTACCTCTTGCGATAGGTGAAAGAATTTTTTTATCTCATCGTATAGGTTGGCTACTAGCGTCTCCGATAAAAAATGTCCGCTAAGTGCCACAAAACCTATTTCTTCAAAAGCTTCGCCAATTTTTTGGATGAACTTTTGTTTGCGCTGCTCGTCTCCAGATAAAAAATCTTGAAGATCTACACTAGGAATCCCACTCATAATAAATACATTTTACATTACTCAAATGTAGCAATAATTACACACGAAAGCATTAAAAATCTTAGGATAAGTCAGCTCAATTTTGCTACTTTTATACAGATTACCGTAAACGCTACTAATAACTACCAAATGCAATACAATAAAAAAGGGCTATCTAAAAACAGGCTTCTTTCATTATATAAAGGGATGCTTAAGCCGCGTATGATAGAAGAGAAGATGCTTATTCTGCTGCGGCAAGGGAAAATTTCAAAATGGTTTAGCGGTATTGGTCAAGAAGCAATCGCTGTTGGTGTTACTAATGCCTTATTGGCTGAAGAGTATATTTTACCTATGCATCGTAATCTCGGCGTTTTTACCTCAAGAGATATTCCATTACATCGGTTGTTTGGACAATGGCAAGGAAAGGCTAGTGGTTTTACCAAAGGAAGAGATCGAAGTTTTCATTTTGGCACCCAGGAATATCGTATTGTTGGGATGATTTCGCATTTAGGACCACAATTGGGTGTGGCAGATGGGATTGCGTTAGCTAATAAACTTAAGAAACAACAACATGTAACTGCTGTTTTTACAGGAGAAGGAGGGACAAGTGAGGGGGATTTTCATGAGGCGCTTAACGTAGCTTCTGTTTGGAACCTTCCGGTCCTCTTTTGTATTGAAAACAACGGTTATGGACTTTCCACACCTACTTCGGAACAATATCATTGTGAAAACCTTGCAGACAAGGGTGTGGGCTACGGAATAGAATCGCATATTGTAGATGGGAATAATATTTTAGAGGTCTATGCTACAGTAGATAGCTTGTGTAAAAAAATCCGAAAAAACCCAAAACCCATCCTATTGGAGTTTAAAACATTTAGGATGCGTGGACACGAAGAAGCAAGTGGTACCAAGTATGTTCCGGAGAGCTTAATGACGACTTGGGCGGCAAAAGATCCTATTCGTAATTACGAAGAATTTCTTGTCTCGGAAGAGTTGCTGAGTTTGGAAGATATTGCCGATTTTAAAATGGAAATTGAAACAGAAATCAATGAAGGCTTACAGTTAGCTTTTGCTGAAGATAAAGTTCATTTTGATAAAAGTAACGAATTAAATGATGTTTTTAAAAGCGTTGTATATGAAGAGGTTAAACCTAGCTCTATAATTAAGAAAATACGTCTGGTAGATGCCATTTCTGATAGCCTAAAGCAGGCTATGGAAAAACATGATAACCTAATCATTATGGGCCAAGACATTGCAGATTATGGAGGCGTTTTTAAGGTAACTGAAGGTTTCGCAGCTACCTTTGGTAAGGAAAGGGTGAGGAATACACCTATTTGTGAGTCCGTAATTGTGTCTACAGCAATGGGGCTCTCTATTAATGAAATGAAGGCGGTTGTAGAAATGCAGTTTGCCGACTTTGTTACTAGCGGCTTTAATCCTATTGTAAACTATTTAGCTAAGGTGCATTACCGGTGGAATCAAAATGCAGATGTGGTAATACGCATGCCCTGCGGGGGTGGAGTAGGTGCAGGTCCTTTTCATTCGCAAACTAATGAAGCTTGGTTTACGAAAACTCCGGGATTAAAGGTAGTATATCCTGCCTTTCCGTACGATGCTAAAGGCTTGCTTGCTACAGCAATTGAAGATCCTAATCCAGTGTTATTCTTTGAACATAAAGCGCTGTATCGCAGTGTATATCAGGAAGTACCTGTAGACTATTACACGCTTCCTTTGGGTAAAGCTAGCGTGTTAAGAGAAGGTCAAGATATTAGTGTGGTAACTTTTGGTGCTGGGGTACATTGGATACTGGAGCTGCTTCAAGATGTTCCGGAGATTGCTGTTGAGGTGATCGATCTGAGAACTTTAGCACCATTAGATACGGATGCTATCTATGCTTCTGTTCGCAAGACTGGAAAGTTACTAATTTTGCAAGAAGACAGCCTTTTTGGAGGCGTGGCCAGTGATATTTCTGCCTTGGTTATGGAAAATTGTTTTGAGTCCTTAGACGCCCCGGTACAACGATTGGCTAGTTTAGAAACGCCTATCCCGTTTGCAGCGGAGTTAGAACGTAACTACTTACCTAAGAGTAGATTGAAAGAAGCATTGTTGGCCTTAGTAGCTTATTAAACAACATGGGCTTTAGATCGATTTTAACAATATATTAACATTTGTTTAAGAATAAAATTTTGCCCTCAACGTATATAGGGAAACATTAAACCCCATTTACTATGAGAAAAACATTTATGTTGCTTAGCGCAATGTTAATTTTAATTACATCTTGCTCTATTTCTAAGACGGCAAGAGAAAAAAGAAACCTTATTAGCGGTACTTGGATACTACAAGACGTTGGTTACGAGAATGCGGAAGGCAGTTTTAAAGCGGTACTTTTTAACGACGCTCATGCGATATGTTTTGAGGGAAGCGATTGGTTCTTTAGGGATAATAATAGTACTGGCCGTTACACCTTAACAGCCAGTAGCCAGTGCAATGGAGGAGACCGTTTTATTCGTTGGTCCGTTCAGGAAACTGGCGGTACTCCACAGCTTCAATTTAAATTTATCGATGAAAAACGTAAAGATATTTCAGGAGGAGTAGGCTACCGTTTAAACATAGCTACTTTAACTGCCTCAGAAATGATTTTAAAATCTAACGCTTCGGTAGATGGTTCTATAGTTACCGTAGTATATCAATTCACCAAAAAATAATACTAATGAAAAATAGATATATAAAAATAGTTGTATTAGGAATCGCAATTAGCCTTTTTACGGGTTGCAATGCAATTAAAAATGCGAATAATAAGCAAAAAGGAGCCGTAATTGGCGCAACTGGCGGTGCGGTTCTTGGAGGGATTATTGGAAACAATGTTGGAAAAAAAGGGAATACCGCTGTTGGTGCTATAATTGGCGGGGTAGTAGGGGGTGTAGCAGGAGGTTATATTGGGGATCGAATGGATCGCCAGGCCGAACGCATTGAGAGTGAAATTCCCGGTGCCGAAGTAACCCGTGTTGGAGAAGGTATTAATGTTACTTTTGATGAAAATAGCGGTGTATATTTTGACACTAATAAAAGTGATATTACAGGCGCTGCCGGTACTACGTTAGAACGTCTTGCAGGTATTTTTAAAGAATACCCTAAGTCAAATATTCTAATTGAAGGGCATACAGATAGCTCAGGTGGAGAGGATTACAACTTGAACCTTTCTAAGCAAAGAGCGCAATCTGTTACCAATTATCTTAATTCTCAAGGTGTAGAAAGTAGCAGGTTTACTACAAAATGGTATGGAGAAACGCAGCCTAGAGCCGAAAATGAAACGGCAGAGGGAAGAGCTAAAAACAGAAGAGTAGAGTTAGCTATTGTGGCAAGTGAAGAACTTAAGGAAGAGGCCATAGAAAAAACAAAGGGCTAGTTTGTATAGCCCAGTTAATTCACATTAATTGTTCTTTGTATTACATTAGTTAGAACGTTAAAGAGGTAGATTAGGCAAGTACCTAATCTACCTCTTTTATTTTCCTGTTGGATCCCATCCAAAATTCCTATCTTCGGAACTTGTGAAATCATTTGATGTCATTATTATTGGAGGAGGATTAGCCGGTTTAACCGCCGCTGTGCATTTGGCTAAAGCGGGTTTTCAAACTGTGGTTATTGAAAAGCAAAAGTATCCGCACCATAAGGTATGCGGAGAATATGTTTCCAATGAGATTATACCGTATTTACAACACCTTGGTATTAGGCTTCCTCAAGAAGTTCAAATCAACACCCTGGAGCTTAGCACTAGAGAAGGAACGTTAATTACAGCTCCTTTACCTCTTGGGGGTATTGGAATAAGTAGATATGCCTTTGATTATTTATTATATCAAAAAGCCCAGGAATTAGGGGTTTTCTTTGTTTTTGATCGGGTAACGGAGGTCTCTTTTAGCCAAGATTATTTTACCGTATATGCTGGGCAACAACGGCTGTACAAAAGCGCCCTAGTTATTGGTGCCTACGGAAAACGGGCTTTATTAGATAAACAACTGAATAGGAGTTTTATCCATAAAAAATCAGCTTGGATAGGAGTTAAAGCCCATTACCATTACGATGCTTTTCCTAAACATAAGGTAGCACTGCATAATTTTGACGGAGGCTATGCTGGACTTTCTAAAACAGAAACAGGTGCTGTTAATTGTTGCTATTTGGCCAGCTACAAAAGCTTTAAACAAGAAAAGGATATTACGGCTTTTAATGCTAATGTGGTGTCTATGAACCCACATTTAGAAACCTTTTTAAAGGAAGCAACGCCTATCTTTAAAACACCCTTAACTATTGCGCAAATATCTTTTCATGCCAAACAAGCGGTAGAAGGGCATATCTTGATGTGTGGCGATACCGCGGGCTTAATACACCCACTTTGTGGTAATGGAATGGCAATGGCTATACATG
>CAZWVO010000102.1:0-6862 GCA_964637535.1 uncultured Flavobacteriaceae bacterium | reverse complement strand
GGGGGTAACTTTGCCTTCCCCTTTAACGGGGACATTTACAGGATATACATTAAGTTTAAACATCCAAAGGCCTTGTTGTCCAAAATGCTTTCGAAATCCTACAGAAGTACCTAGATATTGTGTAGTTTCAGTTTGTGTACTAAACAATCCTGTTTCCTCTATGAACGTATAGGCCAATCCAACTTCAAGAAACTCATTATTTTTTTTGAGCGGAAAAAGGTAATCTACACCCACAGGAATGGTCTTATCAAATACTAAAGTCCCCACTCCAGCTCTAATCATCAATTCAGGTTTTTTTGTCAATTGCCGCTCATAGCTTATCGAACCAACACCTCCCGCACCCATTCCTTCTACAAAGACAGTGTTTCTTTGAGCCTGTAACTTATCAACTTGAATAAAAAATATAGTCAGTACAATTAGCATTGAAATTTTCATTGGTTCGCTTTTTATAGTTCACCGCAAACCTAGAAAACATGCAAAAGCAAGATGTCCGAAATATTACATTCTGGATAAATTCGGACATAAAAAAAACTTAGCCAGAGCGCTTATTCTTATATGTGGAAGGGGTTTGGCCTGTAAATTTTTTGAAGGCACTATAAAAGGTAGACTTTGAATTAAAACCACATTCTAACCCAATAGAAACAATGGTATACGCTTCAAAATCCGGAGACGACAATAATTTTTTAGCATCATTGACACGCATATTATTAATGTAATCTGAGAAATTATAGCCACTGTATTGATTTACGAGCATGGAAAGTTTACTACTGCTAATATTTAATTCTTCTGCAAGTTTTTCCATACTTAATTGAGCATCAAAATGCCGTTGTTCATCCTTGATAAAAGCATGAATTTTGTTGAACTCCGCTTCTTGTTTTGCTGTCTTATTCACTAGGTTTTCCTCATCAAAAAAAGTAGGCTTTGTTATCTTTCCCACTTTCCGCATTTCCCTTCGTAACACAATCCTATCTTTTAAAACGATATATCTAAAAAATGCTTGATACCCAATCCAATAAATAAGAACAGAAGAAGCTATCCGCAAGGGGTAATAACTATACGGCGCCTTGATAGTATCTGAAAAAATATTGAGCAATACGGCAAGACCCCATAAAACAAAAACAACTCCTCCAAGTTTCATAAAACGTTTTATCCATTTTAGATCATCAAAGCTAAGAATGGATTTATACAGCTCTTGATAAGAATAGAGTATTTGGATAGCTTTCCCAAAAATAAAGATCGAATACAACAATGTCATCGCATCTTCCAGCGTCCTGTAGGTACTTAAATTTTCCTTAGTTAACACTCCTTTTTGCACCAGTATCAAAACTATACTTTGAGTCACAATAGCAATTACAAAAATTGCACTACTAAGTCTAACGAAAGGCAGGCGTTTCTTTTCAATACCCAAGTAGTGAATCAAAAAAGCATAGAACATGGGAACTATTAGCACATACCATGGGAAAACAAAATGTTTAAGAAAAAAGAAATCCACTACGAATCCTTTGGCAATTAACCAGGATTGAAGGTTGTTTAACGAAAGAAAGAAAACAAAAAGATTGAGGAAGACCACAGGCTTTTCAATCTTTTTTCGAGCTAAAAAAGTAGCTATGTTAAATATAAAACCATGTACTGCGCCGGCAATTAAAAGGAAATTTAAAATAGCAATTACATCCATAGTTTATGGGTGTTTTAGTTTGTAGGAGAATAGCTAGTCATTCATTTTAAGCAATTCTTCTACGTAATTTCGGTCATTAGAAAGTCTGGGAATCTTATGCTGCCCTCCTAGCTTATCTTTGGTTTTTAACCAATCGTAAAAAAGGTTTTCCCGTGCCACATGTACTTTAGGCATTTTAAGTGTCATATTATTATAACGCTTAGCCTCGTAATCGGAATTTAAAGATTTTAGGGCATTGTCTAAGAACTCGGTAAAATAGTTAATTTCTTCTGGTTCCTTTCTAAACTCAATGATCCACTCATGAGCTCCTTTCTCTTTCCCCGCCATAAAGATAGGAGCCACCGTATAATCCTTAATTTCGGCTCCTGTTTTTTTACAAATACTTTTTAGTGCTTCTTCTGTATTCTCTATAATTAACTCCTCGCCAAACGCATTGATATGGTGTTTGGTTCTTCCTGTAATTTTAAGTCGATAAGGGCTTGTAGACGTAAAGCGGATCGTATCTCCAATTTTATACCGCCATAAACCTGCATTAGTGGTAATGACGATTGCATAATTTTTTTGCGTTTCTACTTCCCACAAGGGGATTGCTTTTTGATCTGACTCGCCATAGGAGTCCATAGGGATAAACTCGTAAAAAATTCCATAATCCAGCATCAATAAAAGATCATCCGCGTTGTTTCTATCCTGGATAGCAAAAAACCCTTCAGAAGCATTGTAGATTTCATAATAATTAAAGCTCTTTCTCGGAAATAATTTTTTGTATTGCTCTTTGTATGGATTAAAGCTTACACCGCCATGAAAATATACCTCCATGTTGTCCCATATCTGAAAAAGATGCTCTTTTCCAGTCTCTTCCAAAACATTATTAAGCAACACTAGCATCCATGAAGGCACACCGGCCAAACTGGTCACATTCTCTTGCGTACTTTCATGAATAATAGCCCGCATTTTAGTTTCCCATTCACTCATTAGCGAAACCTTATTACTAGGTGTGCTACTCAGTTCTGCCCAAAAAGGCATATTGTCTATTAAGATAGCAGAAAGGTCTCCAAAAAAAGTTCCATTGTCTTCGTACAACTCCTTACTACCTCCAAGCCGTAAACTTTTCCCCTTAAACAATTGAGAATTCTCATTGTTGTTCAGGTACAAACAAAGTAGGTCCTTACCAGATTTGTAATGACAATCTTCTAAGGCCTCTTCACTCACTGGGATAAATTTACTTTTGGCATTGGTAGTACCACTACTTTTTGCAAACCATTTGATGCCTGTTGGCCAAAAAATATTTTGTTCTCCCCTTCTGGTACGCTCAATCATGGGCTCTACTTCTTCATAACAACGCAAGGGAACACGTTCTGCAAAGGTTTCGTAGTTGGTGATGGTTGAAAAGTCGTAGGTTCTTCCTACCTCCGTATCTGCTGCAATTTCTAGGAGCTGGGATAATACTTCTTGCTGCACCTCTTCTGGGTATTTTAAAAACAACTCTATTTGGTGGTAGCGTTTTTTTAGCAACCAGGAAGCAATAGAATTAAAGAGTGGTATAGGCATTTTTGGTATCTTTATTCCGAAAATATCGGAGTGCTGTAAAAGGCTATTCTGAGCTCTAAAATAGCTTTAAAAGTTATCATTTTCAAATAGATGTTTAGTTTAAAACCATAAGATCATTATTTATGCACTACCAGGGGGTTCTAAGAAAAATGCAAACAGAAATGGGGCAACCCATTCAGTACTATTTGGTATTCGAAAATGATTTTATTCATATGAACCAACTTCTAGACAAGGAGGTAAAAATTAGTTTTATAAAACATCAATGTTTAAACTGTGGTAATGATAGGCCTGTTTACCGACAAGGATTCTGCAAAAGTTGTTTTTTTGACATTCCGTCTGCGGGAGATTGGATAATGCGACCCGAGTTAAGTACTGCGCATTTAGGGAAGGAAGATAGGGATCTGGAGTACGAAAAAAAAGTGCAGTTACAACCTCATATTGTTTACCTCGCCAATTCTAGTAACATTAAGGTAGGGGTAACTAGAAAAACTCAGGTGCCTACCAGATGGATAGACCAAGGGGCTCATGAAGCTATAGCGATAGTAGAAGTGCCAAATAGGTATTTGGCTGGTATAACCGAAGTAGCCTTAAAAGATCATATTGGCGATAAAACCAATTGGCGAAAAATGTTAACCAATGACGTACAAGATGAAAGCTTAACCACTTGGCGTAGTACATTAAAATCTTATATTCCTGAAGAAGCGGCTCCTTATTTTATAGAAAACAGTAGCGAAACGCATTTAAAGTTTCCTGTGCTTCAATATCCAAAAAAAGTAAAAAGCCTAAATTTATCCAAAACTCCAGAATTTAGAGGCACACTTAAAGGTATTAAGGGACAATATCTTATGTTCCAGGATGAAACGGTCTTTAATGTAAGAGGGAATGAAGGTTATTATGTAGGTATGGAAATTTTCTAACTACTAGAAAAAAGAGGTGATTTTATAACGGTTCATCACATCATATCTGGAGCACTTTTGAGGCAACAACTAATAATGTTATACCCAAATTAGAAAGAGCCATTTAACGAATATTGTAGTGGTTTTATTTCTCAACGCGTAAAATACGCTATATTTATACAAGGCGTTGTTTGGGTAGAAATAAATATAAAAATTGAGCCATAAAACTATGGGAAAACACACTTTTTCGTTAGAAGTGGCGGGTCAAAATAGATCTGCAAATATCGATGTTTTTGAGGTCAAAGATGTGATCATGTTTGTAGCAGGAACTACAGACGCTATAAATACTACAGCTGAAAAATACGGCGCAAATAAAAAATACTGGCAAGGAGAAAAAGGAGATTTAGAAAATTTATGGAGTAAGGTAAAAGAACTTAAACCCCAGTATCATGATTTACATATTGAAGATACCTTTTTTAGTTGGTCTGGAGATAACAGTCATGAAGAACGTGTAAAAGCTGCAAATAGACTACTAGATTTATTTTACAGATTTTACGCTGGTTGGAAAGACGAAAAAGTATTTCTTCATTTAATAGGCCATTCTCATGGAGGTAATGTGATTAATGAATTTACGCAAGTAATTGCAAACGCCGATGACTTTCCTCCATTCTGGGAAGTAAAAAGTATAACGTATTTATCTACTCCCTTTTTTCAAAAACAACATCAGCTTAATCCTACTAAACTACATCCTGATTGTACCATTATAAACGTGCACAACGAGTACGATATCACGCAGCGTTTTGTTGCCGATTTTACGTTAAAAAATCTTGAAGTCCTGATAAGTAATTTTAATGGCACCAAGCTTGAAGCTGCAGTTGAAACGATTACTAATACGGATTTTAGTGCCTTTGATCTTCTGGGTGAATTAAATATAAATAACAAAACTGAAGGTCCTTTTTTATGGAGGGAGACGGAAAACCTCCTTAGGGGTATTGAAGCCTTAATTCAGGAAATTATTAACTATGTAAATACGTTTAAAGCAGGTGATGTTCTTTCTGGGCAAAAGCCGGAATTACTATTGCGATTAGGTGAAATTCTGGCATGGGCAAGTACTAGAAGACCTATTTTTACACGAAATTTAAGCGGCAGAAGAGGAGGATACGGAAGATCAGAATTTTTTGACGATCTAAGTCTTCTTGCTTTGTTGCGAATTGCCAATACCATTTTTGCAATAGAAACGGGAGTTGGAGATAGTTATTTATTGGGATTACTAAACCGCGTAGCAACCCCTGGAGGAACAGGAATTACAGATAGAATAGATGACACTACCTGGAATCCGGAAAAACAGGTGCAAGGAAAGTTCAATATTGTTAACGTCCCCATTTTAGATAAGGATGATTATCATTCTAGAGGAAAAAAAGCGGAGTATGACAGCTTCATCTCCGGAATTGAAAACTGTGTAAAAGCGAACAAACCAGATGCTATTCCTGAGCTGTTAATGCGTCTATTTAGTCAGTTTCTTACTCCACAAGCTTTTGACGGTATCATTGACGGAATAAATAACCTAGAATGGGTTATAACCGGGGTTGAAGATACGGCTGCTAAAACGTTAAAAGGTAATTTAACACGGTATCGCAATTTAGTCAATACCTATCATGTAGATTTAGTAACAGAACAGGATGAGGCAAATACCGCTTTAGCTGTTAAACCAGGCAGTCTACCCTATTTGGCCTTAGACTCGCACAACTTAAGTAGAACAGCACTTTTTCCAAAGATGAAAGAAGCGCTTACGGCTTCTTTTGGGTCTGGTAAAAATCCGGGATATAAAGAAAAATAACATGAAATACCCTTATCTCATTTGGGCAATCTTTATTGTACTCTTGTCTTTCTTATATGTGTCTTTTCAGATAGATTGGCCTATTGTAATAGTTATAGCTGGATCAGTAGGCGGCCTAACGAGTGCTTTATTGTTTTTTTTGATAGACAAGTATATACTAAGAAAAAACATTAAAGGGAAGGGTATCCTTATTCTTGTTAGACTGCTATTAATTGGTGTTCTTGTTGTCGGAACCTTTCATCTTCACAAGTATCTAGAACATTCCTTTTAAGCGGGGTTGTTTTATTTGTCGGTATCGCTTCCTTGGGGAACTACTTCCAATTCTATTTGCTCCAGATCAGCTGTAATTTCTAAACCACTTAAGGTGTCTTTTTTAAGGACCTTTCCGTTATACTTAAAATCTACAGTTTGATCATTCAGCTTTATATTCATGGCTTCTCCAACCATATCTTTGGTTTTTACATTTAAATAAATGACATCTCCAATTTTTGCCTTTTCTATCCGGTTATTGAGTTTATCCGTAATGTAATAATCTACAATTTTAGGGGTCTTTTCTCTTTGGACGGGTACAGCTTGCGCCTGCGCTTTTATAGCAAGATCTGTCACTTTCCACCATTTTTGAAATACCACTTCTCCAATTTTTAAAATCCCAGGAGAAAAGGTAAAATGATCTGAAGCGGGCTCCCCAGTAAAGGCTCTAAAATGACGCCGATAATGCACCACATAGGTGTCATAAAACTCATAATCTACAAGTTTAGACATTCCGTCTCTTCTGTAAAAACGAATTATTCCCTCGCACATGGTATCTGGGGAAATTGCCAAACCTAACAGCTCTGTAGTGCCATCTGCTTCAACAGTAACATCAAACAGACCTCCATTAGGAATTGCTTCTGGTTGCTTTGTAGC
>CAZWVO010000101.1:0-6868 GCA_964637535.1 uncultured Flavobacteriaceae bacterium | reverse complement strand
TTATTTACAAATAACTGTGTTGGTATTTTTTGGGCTGATGCGCTTCCATCCAAGTCATTACTTTTTCCGCAGCAGGCACTTCATCCGTTGCTGCTTTAAGGTATTGCTTGCCCCAGTTGGTTATTTGCCTAGCTACATATCCTTCGGGCCTTCCTAAGTCGGACAAGCCCACGGCTTTGTAATCCAATTGATGTAAGGCTACAAATGTATCCATCCAAGAATTTGCAATAATCGAAAAATCACTCGCAGGAAGTTGTCTTTTTTCAGCCTCCTTAAAACCCAAAATAATACCAGCTACCTTTTCCATGATATAAAAAGGAGCTCCTAATACTTCAGTATCTTCTGTATAGGCATACATTTTAGGCACCTTAGAAAAGCTAGGGTATATCGCCTTTTGCACCCGGTATTCTCTACCCATATCGTGTCCATGTTTTACAGCTCCAAAAGGAGGGCGACGCAAGACATATTCTTTATCTTCTATCTTGAGTAAATAAGTCAGATTAGAATACCCCTGTGTAAACTGTGTTACCTGTAGGGGTGTTTCTACATCTTTTATTAATTCTTGTTGAAACAAAAACCGCTTGAGTTTAGCAAGATGGAGTTCTTCTCCTTTTCGTACGTTTTGATGCTCCATAACTTTAATGCTGGTTGTTTGCTTTAATGATGCTTTTTCCCAACTGATACATATGCACCTCATCTGGGCCATCTGCAAGACGAAGCATACGCGCCGCGGTAAAATAATGGGGTAAAGGTGTGTCTGGACCTACTCCCTTACCGCCATGAATCTGAATAGCTTTATCTATAACATCTAAGGCCATATTAGGGGCTACAATCTTAATCATAGCAATGAGGTCTTTAGCAGCTTTATTTCCTTCCTTGTCCATTTTGTCCGCTGCAGAAAGTGTGAGTAAACGGGCTTGGGTAATGGCGCAAGCTGCCTTCGCTATTTCTTGTCTAATACTACTGAAATCTTTAAACGTTTTTCCAAAAGCTACCCGTTCATTTACCCGTTGCGCCATAAGCTCTAAGGATCTTTGCGACATACCTGTTAAACGCATACAATGATGTATTCTTCCTGGGCCTAATCTTCCTTGCGCAATTTCAAAACCCCTACCCTCACCTAAGATTAAATTTTCTTTGGGCACACGTACGTTAGTCAATTGTATTTCTGCATGTCCTTCAGGAGAATCGTAAAACCCAAAAACAGATAAGGGTCTAATTATTTCTAGACCTGGGGTATCCATGGGCACTAAAATCATGCTCTGTTGCTGATGCCGCGCAGCTTTGGGATCTGTTTTTCCCATTACAATAGCTATTTTACAATGGGGATCCATACCTCCAGAAGACCACCATTTACGACCATTAATTACGTAAGAATCACCATCTAAAACAATAGAAGTTTCTATATTGGTAGCGTCTGAAGATGCTACTTCTGGTTCTGTCATTAAAAAGGCAGAGCGTATTTCGCCCTTCATTAAAGGAAATAACCATTGTTCTTGCTGCGCTTCACTACCGTATTTTGCTAATACCTCCATATTACCCGTGTCTGGCGCACTGCAGTTGAACACTTCTGAAGACCAGATTACCCTTCCCATAATTTCTGCCAAAGGCGCATACTCTAAATTGCTTAACCCTGGGCTTAAAGCCCCATAATTATTAGGCAAGAATAAATTCCAAAGTCCAGCTTCTTGCGCTTTTACTTTTAACGCATCTAAACCTGGCCAGCGTTTCCATCTGTTCGTCGGATTTAGGTGAAAGGCATATACTTCCTGCTCTACAGGAAGAATATTTTTAGCCATAAAGGCTTTTAATTTTTCCTGGAGTAGTACCGATTTTTCGGTGTATTCAAAATTCATAGTTCCCGTTTCGTATTATACTGTTAAGCCCATAGCTAGACACCACTAGATACAGTTTAAGGGTAGGCCCTTTCTGTTTATAGGCTTCTAGCCCGCAATCATATAGCCACCATCCGCGGTGTAAACCCCACCCGTCATGTAGGCGCCGGCATCAGAAGCTAAAAGACATACCATACCTGCCATTTCTTGCGGCATTCCCATACGCCCTGCTGGTAAAGTCCTTTCTATTTTTTGCAAAATTTTTTCATTTTGCCACAGGGCAGCACTAAACTTAGTATTAATTAATCCTGGGCAAAGGGCATTAGCTCTAATACCGTATTTACCCCATTCTTTTGCCTGATTTTTAGTTAGCATTAGTAAAGCTGCCTTACTTGTACTATATAATCCTAGTCCCATACCTGGGGTTAGCGCTTCTACAGAAGCAATATTAATAATACTGCCTGCTCCACGCTCCTGCATGCTTGGTAACACTAGGTTAGAAAGCATCCATGGGGCTTTTACATTAACATCCATGATTTTGTCAAAAATACCCTCTTCGGCTTCTTCTATAGGTCCAAAAACCGGATTTATAGCTGCATTATTTACCAGTATATCAATACCCCCTAAGGTTTTGTTGGTCTGCGACACTAAACTTTTACGCTGTGCTTCTTTTCCTATATGACAAGCAATACCGCTAGCTTTTAAACCTAAACCCTTGAGTTCTTCAGTTACTGCATTACATGCTTCTTGGTTTCTACTGCTTATTACCACATGTGCACCCTGTTCTGCTAAGGCTTTTGCAATGGCTTTTCCTATTCCTTTACTAGAGCCAGTAACCACGGCTACCTTACCCTCTAAATTAAACTGTTGTTGTATCTGAGTCACTATTTTTAATCTTTACACGTTTATACAAATACGTCTTTTCCGGTCTTTACAGTAAGTACTTCTTCATTGGTAAGTGCCTCTGCCAAACCAAGTGTTTTAGGCAGTTCATACTTAAAATAGAATTTCATGGTATGAATTTTACTTTCGTAAAAGGTTTCGGAATAGGTCTGGTCTCCTTTCAATAGACTTTGTTTGGCTTTAGTAGCCATGTCCAACCATAACCAGCTGATCACAATATGACTAAGATATTCCATAAATAAATTGGCATCTGAAAGGTAGCGTTCGTAATCACCTTTCATTGCAAAAGGTGTTAAAAAATCAAGAATTTCTTGCGTTTGTTTTAGTTTACTACCTAAGGTAGATGCATAGGATTTTAATTCGTCGTACTGAGCGGCTGCACCAATACTTTCCATAATTTCTGCTGCCAAAAGGGCTAATGCCTTCCCATTTTCCATTGGCACCTTTCTACCCAATAAATCTTGCGATTGTATACCCGTGGTACCTTCGTAAATGGCAGATATTCTAATATCTCTATGGTACTGTTGTAAAATAAAATCGGTACAAAATCCATAACCTCCTAGTACTTGCACACCATTATTCACAGCCATTGCACCTGCCTCTGAAGGGAAGGTTTTTACAATAGGTATAATCATCTCTAGCAGCAGATGGTATTTCTTTTTCTCTGCTTCATCTGTTGCTATTTGCATCATGTCTTGATACTTAGATGCTAAGAGAACTAGGCTTAGAGAGGCCTCTGCAATAGCTTTTTGTAAAAGCAACATACGACGCACATCTGGATGCTCTATTATAAGACTTTGGTGTTCTTCTGGATTCTTTTTTCCGGTACTGGTGAGTTTTCGTCCTTGGGGACGTTCGTTAGCGTATTCTAAAGAAGCTTGGTACGCAGCCATGGCAATAGCAGCAGCACCGCGACCTACAGCAATACGGGCTCCATTCATCATCAAAAACATATACTTAAGTCCTTTATTGGGTTCTCCAACAAGCCAACCATGGCAATCATCAGTATCTCCGAAACCAAGATGTGTAGTGCAATACCCGCGTTGCCCCATTTTTTGAAAATCGGCAACAGTCATCACATCATTTGGCGTAAGTGAACCATCTGTACCTGGTCTATGCTTAGGCACTACAAAGAGGGAAATTCCTTTTGTTCCAGATGGAGCTCCTTCTATTCTTGCCAGCACTAGATGAACAATGTTTTCTGCATACTGCGTATCACCACCCGAAATAAATATTTTTTGCCCACTTATTTTATAATACCCAGCATCTGTTGCCACTGCTTTGGTTGTAATATCGGAAAGGGAACTTCCTGCCTGCGGTTCTGTTAAACACATGGTACCTCCCCATGCTCCAGAAAGCATTTTAGGTACATAAGTGGCATTCAACGTTTCATTAGCAAAATGCACAATAAGTTCTGCAGCACCTAAGGTAAGTCCAGCATAGCCAGGAAGGTGGTTATTAGCGGCATCTAAAATATAAGCCGATGCGGTAAACGCCATTGCAGGTAATTGTAAGCCTCCATCTTTATAATCAAAAGGGGCAGCAATAATGCCCATTTCGCCACCTTTTTTCATCATCACATCTACCTGAGGATGTACCATAACGGTACCATCTTTATGGTACGCAGGTTGTTCATCCATTTCTTTGAAATACGGGAATAATTCCCGATCTCCAAACTCCTTAATAGCATCTAAAAAGAGCGTTAATGACTCCGTGTCATGATCCTGATATCGTTCTCCAGAAAGTAAGCTTTCCATCTGGTGTACATCGTTTAAGAGATACCTTAAGGTATCCATATCCATATATTCCTGTGCCATATATTTTACTGTTTAATAAACTGCCGTTAAAAGATCAATAAATTAAAGCAATAATTAATGAATTCCTATTAAACAGGTTTAATAAATACGGAAAAAGAAAAAAGAGTTAGGTGCCCTTCTCAATATGACAAAATGAAACAGACATGGGGCAATAGTAACAGTCTACTTACACCCCTGCCAACCGTTTCCTAATTTTTGAGAGTCCAACTGCAGTTAAACCCAAATAAGAGGCAATTAAGTACTGAGGCACACGCTGAAAAAGGTTTGGCCTTTTTTGAAGTAAACGCTGGTAGCGTTCTTGAGGTGATAAATTTTTTAAATGATTGTTTTTTCGGAACAATTGCACAAAACTATCTTGCATGGAAAGTCGGCCAAAACGTTCTAAACTATGCGAATATTGAAACGACTTTTCAACATCTTTCTTTAGAATAGCATAAACTACCGTATCTTCTGTAGCACTTAGGAAACTGGCCGAAGGTTTTTCTTCAATGTAGGCATACAAATCAGTAAAAAAAGTATCCTCCGTAAAAAATTCCATTACTTTAATTCCCGACTCATCTTCTATATAATAACATACGCAACCTTGTTTCACAAAATAAAAGTGTTTAACATATTGCTCTGGATGTATAAGTACATCCCCTTTCTTTAATTTTATTTCCTTATAAAATTGCAAACAATAGTTAAGGTCATTATCATTGACCTTAGTATAAGAGCGTATTTTACTTTTGAGGCTTTCCACAGAAATAGCACTAGGATATAGTACAAAAATAAGGACAATTGTCAGGATCAAAAAATTGGTGTCAAGGAATTTACCCTTACCATAAACATTCCTTTAAGGCAGCGTTTCTTATCTTTAATGCATGAAGATAATTGCTACAAATTTAGGAAGCACTACTACTTTTGATCTTAATGGAAAAACACATCGCACAGGTATCTTTAAATTTCCGGTATCGGATCCGCTATATTTAGGAAAAGAAGGAGTGACTGGAGATACTGTTGCTAATTTAAAAGTTCATGGAGGCGTAGATAAGGCGTGTTATCTTTTTGCCGCTGATCAATATCCATATTGGAAAGCGCGCTATCCAGAACTTTCTTGGGAATGGGGTATGTTTGGAGAAAACTTAACCATAGAAGGACTAAATGAAGCCACCCTACGTATTGGAAATACATACCGTATTGGAAATGCAGTTATAGAAATATCGCAACCTAGAGAACCTTGTTTTAAATTGGGATATCGATTTAAAGATCAGGGTATCATACAAGATTTTATAGCCCACGGTTTTTCTGGCAGTTATGCCAGGGTGTTACAGGAGGGAACTGTAGTGGTGGGAGATCATTTTGAACTCTTTAATGAATCTGAAAATTCACTTACGGTAAAGCAATTTTACGACTTTATATTTACCAAGGAAAAGGACCAGGAAACGCTTGCTCTAGCCCTTTCCAATGCAGCTTTACCGGCGTATAAACGTGCGCGATTACAACAATTAATTTCCTAATTAACACAACCACAAGAACATGAAAAAAGCACTACTACTTAGCCTTTGTCTTATACTATTAGGGGCATGCAAACAAGAAGAAAAGAAGAATGACGCTCCCATTATACCGCTAAACAAAGCCTTTGAAAAAATGTTGGAAACGTACTATGAAGATGGGCTTAAGCTATACCCTTTAAATGCAACTTTTGAAGGAGATAATAGGTATAATGATACGTTACCCAATTTTCTAACAGATCAATTTAAGGCTAAAGAGCTAGCCCATTATACAGCCTATAAGGAGGAACTTCTACAATATGGGGATGATGTATGAGATTGAAGGAGAGTTTGATTTTGATCGTTTCCATAAGGCCTTTTTAAAACTAGTAAATTCTAGTGACGTGATGCGGTCAATAGTTGTCGTTAAAGAAGCTATTCCGTATATCCAGGTTCTGGACGAACTTTTAGTAAATATTGATTATTTGGATTTTTCACAAAAGGCTGATCCACGTTCCGCTTGCGAAAAGTACTACCAGAAAAAATGCCAAGATTTGATTGATATCAGTAAGTGCAATTTCGATGTTTCTATTGCTAAATTTTCAGATAATTTGCATTGCTGGTTTCTCAATCAACATCACTTATTTACAGATATTGCATCATTAGAACTGATTTACCGGGAGGTGGGCGATAACTATTTAGATTTAGATAGATCTCTAAGTACTCAGGGATATATGGACGTCAATAGGTCGAGTAATAACTTAGCATCTGATAATAAGCTTCCACATAAGCTAGAGCAAAATACCGCTGATTTTGATGAAGAATATAGGATGAATCTTTATGG
>CAZWVO010000100.1:0-6892 GCA_964637535.1 uncultured Flavobacteriaceae bacterium | reverse complement strand
ATACTTGCATTGGGCGTAAAATCTAGGGAAATACTTTCTACAGTTTCTATCTGGTCTTCACTGTTTAAACGGTAATAGGTATTAAGGATATTTTTTCTGTTGGTAAAATTTAATATGGAGGCCCCAGCAGTGGCTTTTATTTTCGAGTTTATGGGAAAAGTGTAGGTTGCAGAGGCATCTGCACGTATGTATTCTGGTAGCCTGCTACTGTTTGGATCTTGAAAGTTGATGGTAAAAGGAAAGTTAGTGGTGTTTATACCCGCTGTTCCTGCTATAGGTTCCGTAAAAGGTTGTCCGGTTCTGTAATTAAGACCAACACCGAGTTTTAATTTTTTATAGGTATACGTACCTGCAAACGTAAACGTATGGGTAATATCTAGGTTATTGGGAAAACTACTTGGAGTAAGATCTTCAAAGGTATAATCGTTTACGTTAAAGGTATAACTTAACCACGTACTCCATAAGGCGCTTTTTTTATTGATAAGAAATTCTACTCCTTTAATATCATAGGACCCAATTTCATTGTTAAATTGATTTTGGTTCTGAAAACCTTGTGTTCTTATACTAACTCCTTTAACGTCCTTATAAAAACCTTCAAGTCCTAAATACAGATTATTTTGCTCGTAATTTAACCCAATAGAAGCTTGCTTACTAGTTGTTATGGGTAAGGAGTTATTATCGGATAAAACCCACCTTCTTTTCTCTATGCCTAAAAAATTTTGTTCCAAATCAATAATTTGATTGGTGGTCTGGCTCTTAAACTCGCCTAAAGCCTCTAGCTTAAAATGTGAACCTAGGGTATAATTAACGTTAACACGGGGTTCTGCAATTATTTTAGAAAAGACGTCTAAGTTTTCAATAAAGTTAACACGCCCTCCAAGTCGCGCTATTAGTTTTTTATTAGCAGACTCATAGCCTATTTCTGAGAATACAGCGTGGGTTCTAATAGCCCCTTCAACATCACTTGTAAATGGAGGCAAACTTACATTGGTAAAATTTGATATTGCTGTTTCGTTATACTGATACCCCGTTTGCAAGGCAAGAAGATCTGAAAACCGATAGTGCGAATGAAGTTTTAAGCCTATTTCCTCTACACTGTTGTTTTGGATAAGTTGTTGGCTATTGCCCGGAAAAAAACTTCCAGAATCTAAATTATAAGAGGTGTAATAAAAGTTTGCTTTAGAGCTAAAAGCGGGACTCCAAGTACTTTCCAAGCTTCCTCCAAAAGATACGTTTGTTTGGGTTAAGATGCTTTCAGAAGTTCTTCCGCTTGTCACGATACTTTCGGTATAATCTAAGTTGTTGTTCATATTAATAAGACTAAGTCGAGCCTTATGGTTATCGTTAAGATCATATAAAACTTTAGCGGTAAAATCGGAGAAAAAGAAGCGCTCCTCTCTAAGGATATCATTAGCTAAGGAAGGGTCATTTTCCGCTACTTCACTATCTTGAAAAACACGATCAAAAAAGGAGTTGTAGGTTGGGGTATTAAACAAATCAGTTCCAGAGCGCCTCAAGGAGAACTGTAGTGCAAGATTCTCTTTTATTGTTGTTTGTCCAAATACATCGGCACTTATTAGGTTAAAACCAGCCCCGCCATAAAACTGGTCTTTAATTTCATTATTGGTATGTATGCTAATTACGCTACTAACCCCATCTCCATACGCAGCACTGGTGCCATTTTTTATAATGGTAACATGATCAACTAGGTAAGGGTTAAAAGAAGAAATGAGGCCAAAGAAATGCCCAGACTGATATAATTTTATATCGTCCCATAGAATTAGGTTTTGATCATTAGTACCCCCTCTAATGTTAATGTCCGATACGGTTTCGTCTGTGCTCTTAATACCAGGAAGTGCCTGTACGGTTTGTAATACATCGGGTTCTATTAAACCAGGTAAAATACCAAACTGGGCAGTGTTTAATAATATACTGGCGTCTATTTCTTTACTTAATCCTGTAGTAAGAAATTTATAGACCAGTACTTCTTCTAGTTCTTGATAATTTTGCCCCAATAAAATAGTAGCACAAGGGTTGGTTGTAGCCAATTCCTGAGCACCAACAAATTTGGTTTTAAAGCCTAAATGCCGTATTCGGATAGTTGCTTTTCTAGCTACATTTTTTAACGAGAAGGTACCATCTAAGTCGGTAGTGATTGCGGTAGTAGTTCCCAACACTTCAATAGTAGCACCAGCAATAGTATTCTTGGCAAAATTATCGAACACTTTTGCACAAATATTAACGGTGTTGCTCTTAGTTAGTGTATAATAGCGTTCATTCAATTTCACAAGTTTAAGTGGCATTTGCGTGCTAATCTGCCTTAAAATTGTGCTTAACGTAGTATCGTTAGATGGAATAATTTGCAGTGTATTTACATCTTCGTCTACATAGGAAAAACGAATATCAAAACGTTTTTCTAACTGTTGAAGGTAGGTGGTAAGGGGTACAGAAGAAGCAGAAGTGTCCTGCCCGCTGCCGGTTAATGTATAAAAGAACAGCGATAGAAAAACAAGTACTGGGTAATTAAGGCGTGTTTTCGGCATAGAATAGCACGTTGTTGCCCTCTAAGTTATACTTTAATCCGGAGGGAGTACTTATACTTCGTAACGCTAAATCTATATCTGTGTTGCTAAAAGATCCGGTAAATACGGTGTTGGTATCTATGTCTTTGGTAGTTACTTTAATATTATACTGCCGTTCTAGCTCATCTAATACAAAGCTAATAGGAATACTTTTAAATCTACTTTCATTAAGCAGCCAACTGGGTTTAGAAGTACTTGGAGCTTCAGGCTGCACAATAGTATTATGAACAACTAAAAATGAAGTACCAGCGGGCAACTTCTTTTCTTGTCCCTGATAGGTAACGCTTACCAAGCCCTCATAGCAAGTAACTTCAAAAAAACCAGCTCTGTTTTCCACATTAAACTGGGTTCCCAATACCGTAACTGTACCATTAGCTGTAGCCACGGTAAAACGTTTTCCCTTTGCCACCTTAAAAAAGGCTTCTCCTTGAAGCGTTACATTACGGTCTTCATCCCAATTTTCGGCATTATAAGATACTTCGGTAGCTGCATTCAATACAACTTCAGAATTATCTGGAAGAGTTACTGTTGAGCGTTCTGCAAACTCAGTGGAAATGGTCTCATCTAACGAATTCAAGTAAAAGTATGCTCCTGTTAATAGCAAGGCCGTTACTGCGGCAACCCGCATAAAATTCTTCCAAGGATTCAATTTTACAACCTTTGTACTGTCGGGAGTACGCCTATTTATAACATCATTAAGAGCCTGATCCATATTAAATTCTGGACCTTTAAGGTTCTTAGAAACCTTTAATATTTTCACATACGAAGCATACTCATCGGTCTCCTGAAAGTCCGCAAGTTCTTGCTCCGATAGCTCATTGTTGAGCCATTTAGCTAAATAATTTTCTTTCATTATTTCTAGCCTTTACCTTTCTATAACAACTTGCTATAGAAATACCCTACTTTATAATAAATATACTATTTTAAAGAATAATTCCTACTTATTACGTTTATATTCCTTCTATTTGCTTTCGCAACGCTTTTAAAGCCAGATGCATACGTTTTTCAATGGCTTTTACACTAACCCCTTCTATTTCGGCAATTTCCGCGTATTTTTTACCGTCTATTCTATGCAATAGGAAGGTCACCCGTTGGTTTTCCGGTAAACTATGTAATGCCCTATCTAATTTTTCTTTGTACTCTTTCTCCTCTAATAAAAATTCTGGAGACTCGTTAAACCGGTCGTCTAGGGTTTTATGGTGCTTTAATCGTACCTTTTCCGCCTTAAGAACATTTAAATACAAATTGTTTGCTATGGTATATACGTAAGATTTTGCTTTTTTGGGTGTCACCTTTTCGCAATTCTCCCAAAGTTTAACAAAAGCCTCTTGTACAGCATCATAGGCCTTCTCTTGGTTTCCAAATTTATAATATATGTAGTTAAAAACCGTTTTAGAATGTAAAGTGAAAAGGTGACTAAATACAGCTTCTTCACAAACATTATCCTTATCAGTAGCGCTCAAAATAGTTTTAGATGTCTAGTAGGGTTATGTGTATAATTTCAATAAGCTCTAAAATACATAATCAATGTCTTTTTTAAAGATATTTGCAGTAAAAATAAAAATGAAAGTAGGGTTTTTTTTTAATGAGTTGTTTTACTTGCAATAAACAAAAAATCCAAATCGTTATGAAAAAGTTTATAAATTTTACGTTGTACGCCAGCATCTTATGCATGGCATTAAGTTTTACTTCTTGTCAAAGTGATCCTGATGATATCGTTAATGAACAAGAGTCTACTATGGCAGTAGATGCTTCTACGGCTAGCTTGCTTACAAGTGTAGTATCTCACGATGGCTCCTTTGATAATATCGTTGATGGCGCCAGTTGTTTTGCCGTTCGTTTTCCCTATACTGTAGATGTAAATGGGGTAGAAATCACCATTGATAGCATTGAAGATTTAAGGTTGATAGAAGCTGTTTTCGATGCCTTTGAGGAAGACGTGGATATCCTGGAGTTTATTTTTCCAATTACCATTACACTAGCAGACTATACCGAGATTGTTGTGGAAAATAGAGAAGATCTTATGGCACTTGCTGCTCAATGTGTAGAAGGTGGAGATGATGATGATATAGAATGTATAGATGTTGTTTACCCAGTTACCTTTTTTACCTTCAACACAGACGAAGTGCTTACGGGTACGGTTACGGTAAATAACGATAGAGAACTGAGGCGGTTTATGGCTGGTTTATCTTCTAGTGATTTAATTAGCATAGATTATCCAGTGACCTTAAAGAATTTTGAAGGAGAGGAAATTATTGTAAATAGTAATGCCGAGTTAGCGGCGGCTATAGAAGCAGCTAGAGAAATGTGCGATGAAGATGATGATGATGATTTTAACGATGACGATTTTGATAAGGAACGTTTAGATAATGTATTGACAACGTGTCCTTGGCTGGTTAGAGAAGTACGAAGAAATGAGGTTGATCAAACGGAACAATATTTGGAATACCTAATGACCTTTGATGAAGATGGAACAGTGGTTGTAAATGGTCAAGGTGGAAGCCTAATTGAAGGAACATGGATGACTAGGGTAACAGACAATGGTGCATTGTTAAAACTAGAGTTTAATGTATTAGTAGACTTTACGTTAGAGTGGCTCGTATATGAGATTAATGAGCATAAAATTAAACTGTTTGGAGGGCAGGGGAATCGTATTATTCTAGAAAAGGCATGCGACTTTCCAGGTTCTGAATGTACTTTAGAAAGGGTAGATGCTAATCTATCAGAATGTCTGTGGCAAATAGCATCTTCAGACTTTGGTGAAACCGAGGTGGCCTATATTGATTTCTCCAATAAAAATATTCATGCTTTTTACGCAGATCAGGAACTTGCAGATGAAGGAAATTGGAGTATTGAAAAAGATGGAGATGATATTTTCGTAACGTTTAACGACCTATCTCTTGCGCTAGAGGATTATAACGATATATGGAAAGTAACAGAATGTTCAGATGACCGCTTTAAATTAGTGAACGATAATCAAGTTGTAGTTGTAATAGAACGCGTATGCAACTAATATAGTTAACTTACTTTTGTCCCAATTTTATTCAAAAAAGGATGATTTCTATAGAAATCATCCTTTTTATTTTAGGCTAAATTGTCCTTATGGTTCCAGCAGGAATCCATTACCTTTTATTAAATTTGCATTTCTTGATAATAGCAGAAAATCATGTTCGATAATTTAAGCGAAAAATTAGATAAGGCGCTCCACGTACTTAAGGGTCATGGGCAGATCACCGAAATTAATGTAGCGGAAACCGTTAAAGAGGTGCGTAGGGCATTATTGGATGCCGATGTCAATTTTAAGATTGCCAAAGAATTCACCAATAGGGTACGTGAGAAAGCCATGGGGCAGGATGTACTTACTACACTACAGCCCGGGCAGCTAATGGTGAAAATTGTAAAGGATGAACTCACCCAACTTATGGGCGGCGATGCAGCGGGAATAAATCTTTCTGGTACGCCATCTGTAATATTGATGTCTGGTTTGCAGGGATCTGGTAAAACTACCTTTTCTGGTAAGTTGGCCAATTACCTCAAAACTAAAAAAACAAAGAATCCACTATTGGTCGCCTGTGATGTATATCGGCCGGCGGCAATAGATCAGCTTCATGTAGTTGGCGAACAAATTGGAGTTGCCGTTTTTTCCGATCGTGGAAACAATGATCCTGTTGCAATTGCGAAGGCCGGGGTTGCCTATGCTAAAACCAATGGTCATAATGTGGTTATTATTGATACCGCAGGACGTTTGGCGGTAGATGAGGAAATGATGAATGAAATTGCTAATATTCATCAAGCAATAAACCCAGAAGAGACGCTCTTTGTGGTAGATTCTATGACAGGGCAGGACGCTGTTAATACGGCTAAAGCTTTTAACGATATTCTTAATTTTGATGGCGTTATTTTAACCAAACTAGATGGTGATACTCGAGGTGGTGCAGCAATATCTATTAAATCTGTTGTAAACAAACCCATTAAATTTATTGGTACGGGAGAAAAGATGGAAGCTATAGACGTTTTCTATCCTTCTCGTATGGCCGAACGTATTCTGGGAATGGGCGATGTTATATCGCTTGTAGAGCGAGCTCAAGAGCAGTTTGATGAGGAGCAGGCTCGTAAAATTCAGAAGAAGATCGCGAAGAATAAGTTTGGGTTTGACGATTTTTTAAGTCAGATCCAACAGATAAAAAAAATGGGAAATATCAAAGATCTTATGGGAATGATTCCCGGAGCTGGAAAAGCTCTTAAAGGATTAGATATTGATGACGATGCGTTTAAACATATAGAGGCTATTATCCATTCTATGACCCCAG
>CAZWVO010000099.1:0-6921 GCA_964637535.1 uncultured Flavobacteriaceae bacterium | reverse complement strand
TTATGGGGTGGTTATGTGGTATCTAATATTTTAAAATGGCATTGGTGGCGTTTTAATGGAACCGGGTATTTCTGGGGAATGTTATCGGGTATTATTCCCGCTATTTTCTTTCCACTACTTTTTCCAGATACTTTGGAGCTGTATTTGTTTCCGCTACTTTTAGTTATTACTATTGTTGGATGCATTGTGGGTACATACGCAAGCCCGCCCACTTCCGAAGACAAACTAATCGAGTTTTACAAAAAAACACGGCCTTGGGGTTTTTGGAAACCTATTCATGAGAAATTGATGGAGAAAGACCCTTCTTTTAAAAAGAACACCATGTTTAAAAGTGACATGTTTAATGTTTTTGTAGGTACAGCTGCGCAAACCTTATTGGTTATTACCCCAATATATCTTATTTTACATGAGTACACTTCTCTAGGTATTTCAGTAGCACTATTATTGGTTTGTGGTTTTATTTTAAAGAAAAATTGGTGGGACAAACTAGATGAGCAAATGTAAGGAGGTAAAAGCTAGTTTGCATTCTAGAAAATTTGACCCATTAAAGAAAATGTAATGAAATAGCGATATCGTACCGTATCTTAAATTAGCTCTTTTAGTATATTCCTGTAAGAAAACACTACAAAATGGGAAGAATCGCAGTATCATCTACTTCCCCGTACTCAAAATGCGCAAAGCGTACTAAAGAAATTCGGCAGTAGCTAGGTTGTAGCACACCATTGTTTTATTCGTAATACCACAGAAACTACAATTAAAAACAAAGCGCTAGCCTGTAGTTCAGTTATTTACATGCCTTTGCTAACAAAAGACATGTCTAAAAAACGTGAAAATTTAACAGTGTTTAACAAGACTTTATAACATTTTGTTAAAATATAATTTGTCAAAATAACCCTCTGTTTTTTAGTTTTTTGATAAAAAATTCATTTAAAATCGATAAATACACAATAATTTTATCAATATTTTTTTATCTTGGTCAATTAACTCAATTGACATTATTAAGTAATGCTTTGTTAAGCAACACAAATTTAAACTAACTAATAGTAACAATTATGATTAGAAAACACTATTGTCTATCGTTAAAACTCAAGAAGCGGATTCGTTCCTTTAATCTTGCGCTAATTGCGATGTTAATTTGTTTTGGAGTGCAAAATGCCTCCGCAAATTTGGAAATGAATGTAGAGACATTTGAGCCAATAACACTTGCTCAATCTACCGTAAGTGGTACGGTTACTGATGCTGATGGTACGCCATTACCTGGAGCTAGTGTGGTAGTCAAAGGCACAACAAATGGAACCCAAACCGATTTTGATGGTAATTATACCATTGACACCCTTTCGGACGCGGTTCTTGTATTTAGTTATGTAGGTTTTGCAAATCAAGAAATTTCGGTTAACGGACAATCTACTATAAATGTAACCCTACAAGAAGACGCCCTCCAGATGACCGAGGTAGTTGTACTTGGTTATGCTACGCAAACTAGAGGAGATCTAACAGGTTCTGTTGCTTCTGTAGATATTTCTGAAGCTAACAAGCAACCAATTGTAAACGTTGCGGAAGCCTTAGAGGGTAGAGTAACAGGTGTAAGCATTACCAACAACGGTTCTCCAGGGAGTGCCCCTATTGTACGTATTCGTGGTTTTGGAACACCTAACAATAATAACCCTTTATATATTATTGATGGTTTGCAAACAACAGATGGTAGTATCTTAAATAGTATTAACCCTAATGATATTGCGCAAATAAACGTCTTAAAAGATGGTGCAGCATCTATATACGGAGCAAGAGCTTCTAACGGGGTAATCATTATTACTACTAAAAATGGAAATTACAACCAAGATAAAGCAACCATAACTGTTGATGTATATTCTGGTTTTGCAGAAGCAGGTAGTCTTCCAGATGTATTAAATGCAGAGCAATTAGGCGGTGTACTTTTCGAAAGTTTACAGAACGATGCTATTCTTGCAGGCGGAGATCCAAACGCGGTTACTCATCCGCAATTTTTTCCAAATCCAGGAGATACTCCAACAGTTCCTTCACAACTCTTAGGAGCTTCTTTTTTAGGTTCAGGTGAGGCTGTAACGGCTAATGTAAGACCTGGAGGAACCAACTGGTTGGAAGAAATATTTAGAAATGCGCCTACTCAGAATTTTTCTGCTACCTTATCTAATGGTAGTGAGAGTTCTAAATATGCGCTTACTATGGGGTACTTAAACAGACAGGGTATTCAATTAAGTACTCAATTTAAAAGAGGTCAGATTAGATTAAACTCGGAGTTTAAAGTAACGGACTGGCTTACGGTAGGTCAAAATATGAACACCTCTTTTAGTCATAGTAGATTTGGAAATTCTACAGAACGCGCTCTACGTATCAGTCCGCTGGTACCAGTTAGAGATAGTGAAGGTAGATTTGCAGGAACATACAGCAACTCGCTTGGACTTTCCAATTCTACCAACCCAGTAGCCGATTTATCTAGAGCTGGAGATGATTTCTTTAAGCAAACAAGAATCTTAGGAGATATATACGCTAGTGTTAAATTAGCTGATGGCTTAACTGCTAAAACGGTAATTGGTGGTGATATCAACTTGTTTAACACCAGAACGTTCTTGGCTTTAAATCCAGAGCATTCAGAGCCAAGAGGTACAAACACCTTAACGGAAAACAACTTTCAGGCATATAACTGGACTTGGACAAACACCCTTAACTACAACAAAACCTTTGGAAAGCACAATGTAAATGCGCTTATAGGTATTGAAGCGGTAGAAAGTACAGGTAAAGGATTACAATTATCTTCAACTGGGTTTTTATTTGAAACCCCTGATTTTTATCTGTTAGAGAATGGTTCAGGTACACCAGTAGTTGACCCAGGAAATACTTTTGATTTTGAAAACACCCTGTCTTCTTTCTTTGGTTCTGTAAATTATTCGTATGATGATACCTATTTACTTACCGCTACGTTAAGAAGAGACCGTTCTTCAAGATTTATTGGAGATAATCAAAGTGATATTTTCCCTGCATTTAGTGCTGGTTGGGTAACAAGTAATGAAGATTTCTTCCCTCAGGATGGAGCATTCAGTAGATTAAAATTTAAAGTATCATGGGGTCAATTGGGTAACCAAGAACTTCCAGGTGCTAACTTAACTATCAATCAATCTAACCTTAACAATCAGTTAGCTGATTACTCTTTTAGTGGTGCTGGCAGTATCAATACTGGAGCCTTATTAAGTTCTGTAGGTAATCCAGATTTAACATGGGAGGTTAGTGAAACTTTCAATGTTGGTGCTGAGTTAGGATTTTTAGATAATGCCTTATCCCTATCTATAGAATACTTTAATATTACAACGGAAGATTTAATTGCGCAAGATTTTAATCAAATTGGAGATACGGCTATTGATGCCTCTGCTCCTTTTGTAAATCTAGGTTCAGTTGAAAATAAAGGTGTCGACTTTAGCATTTCGTATCAGGGAGAAACCAAGGGTAATTTCACTTATGGTGCAGACCTTAATATTTCTACTTATACAAACGAAGTAACAGAATTGGTTAGTGAATTCCAAGCTGGTAACACGTTTAGAACAGGTGTTTTCACTAGAACTCAGGTAGGACAGCCCTTATCTTCTTTCTTTGGTAGAGTTGCCGAAGGTATTTACCGAAGCGAGGCAGAAGTTGCAGCAGGACCTGATCAAGGTTTTGCCTCAGACGCTGCCGGTGTGGGTAGATTGCGCTATGCTGACCTTAATGGAGATAATGTAATTAATGATGATGACCGTACCTTTATTGGGTCTCCGCATCCAGATGTTACGGCAGGTCTTAACTTAAATGCAGGTTATAAAAACTGGGATATTAGTGTGTTCTTTGCGGGTACCTTTGGAAATGATATCTATAACTTTGATCGAATTTTCACGGACTTCCCAACCTTCCCTAATGGAAATAGAAGTACTAGAGTTTTAGATGCTTTTAATCCTACTACAAACCCTAATGGTAACCAGCCTGCGTTAAGCTTTGGTCTTTCTAACAACGAAACAAATGCGAATTCGTTCTTTGTAGAAGATGGTAGTTTTGTACGTTTAAAAAACCTTTCAATAGGATATAATTTCCCAAGCAAAATGACAGACAATTGGGGAATAGACGCTTTACGTCTGTATTTCAATGCAAGTAACTTGTTTACCATTACCGGCTATGACGGTATTGACCCTGAAATTCAACCAAATAGTGGTGCCAATAGCGCACTTACTATTGGGGTGGACTCCAATACATTCCCAATCTCAAGAATACTTACAATTGGCGCTAATTTAAAATTATAAAAAAATGAAAAAGAAGTTTATTTATTTATCCTTGTTGCTCGTAGGATTGGTATCCTGTGGTGACGATTTTGCCAACACTCCTGCTGTAGGAGCGTTAAGTGATGAAACCCTAGCTAACCCACAAGGGGTAGACCTGTTACTAACAGGAGCGTATTCTGTGTTAGATGGTACTAGAAATAACCTTTCTGGTAACTTTTTTGCCGTTAGTGGTGATAACTGGTGGCTTGATGTAATGTCAGATGACGCGCACAAAGGAAGTACAGATGGTGACCAAGAAGAATTGCTATTCTTAGAAACCAACAATATCCAGACCTCTAATAGTTACGTACTCGGTAAGTTCCAAGCATTGTATGCTGGTGTTAACCGTGCTAATGCGGTACTTTCTGTAATAGAAGGTATAGACACTGCTACGCTTACTACCTCTGAAGCAGCTACCATAGCAGGTCAAGAAGGTGAAGCGCGTTTTTTAAGAGCGCATTTTAATTTTGAGTTGACTAAAATTTTCGGCAATGTTGCTATTATTACAGTAGAAAATTTTAATGCTCAGGAATTTAATCAACCTAATCCAGGGCCAGCATGGGATATTATAGAGTCTGATTTGCAGTTTGCTATAGATAATTTACCTGACTCTCAAGGAGATGCTGGTAGACCAACTGCTGGTGTTGCAAGAGCTTTCTTAGGAAAAGCGCATTTGTATCAGCAAGAATGGCCAGAAGCTTTAGCCTTATTTCAAACGGTTATGGCAAGTGGGGAATTTAGTTTAAGCCCAGAATATCTTGATAACTTTACTGCCGCTGGTGAAAATGGTCCAGAATCTGTATTCGCAATTCAATTTGCCGCAGATACAGGAATATCGCCTAATGGTAATCAAGGATCAACACTTAACTTCCCTGGTGGAGGACCTTTTGGTTCTTGTTGTGGATTTTATCAGCCGTCAATTGACCTAGCTAATGCATTTCAAGTAGATGCTACTGGTTTACCGCTAATGGATACTTTTAGTGATGTACCTTTTGCTAATGATTACGGTATCAATAGTGCAGATCCATTTACGCCTGACATGACTACTCCTGTAGATCCTCGTTTGGATTATACCGTAGGAAGACGTGGTATAGATTATAATGGCTTTGGAGAGCATATTGGAAAAGACTGGATCCGTGCAGGTTTCACTGATCTTTCTGGTCCTTACTTACCAAAGAAAAATGTATATCAAGAATCTGAACTTGGGGTAAACCAAGGTACAGGTGTTTGGGGACAGCAGCATTCTGGTGTAAATTACAATATTATGCGTTACGCAGATGTATTGTTAATGGCAGCAGAAGCAGCAGTAGAAACCAATGATCTTGCCCTAGCACTAAGTCTTGTTAATATGGTAAGAGCAAGAGCAGCTAGTTCTACTCCTGTTCAGGCAATAGATGGAAGCGGACCTGCGGCCAACTATATGGTAGCAGAATATGCTTCCTTTCCAGATCAAACTTTTGCTAGAGATGCAGTACGTTTTGAACGTAGAATTGAGTTGGGTATGGAAGGACATCGTATGTTCGATTTAAGAAGATGGGGAACTGCCGTTGAAACCTTAAACGAATATTACGCAAACGAGACCAATGTAATTACCAATTTTGGACCAAAGGTTTCTCCTTACGAGGCAAGATTTGATTTATCGCCTATTCCAATTAACTCTATCGATTTAAGTGGAGGTATCCTTACTCAGAATCCAGGATACTAATAGATATCATATTTTTTTCTTAAAAAGCGAGGTGTGCTGCACCTCGCTTTTTTTATTTCATAAAAATTTCCTTTCTTACTTCGTATTTACAATATGTTTATAAACGCATACAAAGAAATGAAAAGCTTTTGCTTCTTAAGTATTGGCATTGTCCTTTTACTCCTTTACAGCTCTTGTACTAAAAAACAAGAAAACGAAGAGACCAAATTGTTTTCCTTAGTGAAACCCGAAAACAGTGGTATACAATTCGCTAATGTACTTACCGAAAACGATTCACTTAACTATTTTACCTATGGGTATATTTATATGGGAGGTGGTATTGCTGCCGGAGACATTAACAACGATGGTCTTGTAGATCTCTATTTCACAGGAAATATGGTGGATAATAAGCTCTATCTCAACAAAGGAAATATGACTTTTGAAGATATTTCCGATAGTGCCGGAGTTGCAGGAGATGATAGATGGTATACTGGCGTAACTATGGCCGATGTAAACCATGATGGATTTTTAGATATCTATTGTTCCGTAGGAGGTAAATTTGGCATCAAAGAAAACCAATTATTCCTTAACAATGGAGATAACACTTTTTCTGACAAAGCAGCAGAATACGGATTAGCAGAAACTGGTAACAGTGTGCAAAGCACTTTTTTTGACTATGATTTAGATGGGGATTTGGATGTCTACATTGCCAACTACCCTCCCACTCCTTTTAATGCTCCTAACCAGTATTATGCGCTTAAAAAAATAAGCCCAAAAGATATAGAAACGGATAAACTTTATAGAAATGACGGAGCATCTTTTGTAGATGTTACTGATGAAGCAGGAGTGCGTTCCTTTGGATTATCCCTAAGTGCAACAGTTGGTGATATGAACCAAGATGGATGGCCAGATGTATAC
>CAZWVO010000098.1:0-6926 GCA_964637535.1 uncultured Flavobacteriaceae bacterium | reverse complement strand
GTATTAATACTATTATTAAGAAGTATGCCCTAGAGGGCGATTTGGTAGAGCAAATAAAATACTCCTTGAGCAATGAGTTGGTTTCGTCGGATATTATTGGTGCTACCGCGCCATCTATCTATGATAGTAAAGCTACATTGGTCGCTAAAGGAGGCAAAAATATTATCCTATACATATGGTATGACAATGAATATGGATATTCGCATCAGGTAATTCGCTTGGCTAAACATATTTCTAAGGTAAGACGATATACGTATTATTAGTATCGTAAGAGGAATTTTACAAAAAAAGCCGTTTTAAAAATGAAGCAGAGCTATTTCAGTATTTTTTTTCTTTATTAATAATATTGAAGTACTTTTATCGCTCCGTAATCATTATAACACTAAGAATTTTGACCATGAAAGGTTTGAGAACACTATTTTTTATACTTACCCTGTTGGCGTTCAACATGCAATATGCTCAGGAAGAGGATACTACCGAAGAAGAGGAGCTATCATTAAATAAAGGAACCATAAGCAGTCAGTTTGAGTACCTTGCTAAAAAAGGAGGTAACTATAGGGCGCAAGGAAAACGATACGAGGTTATTATTGAGGGCAACCTATATAAAATAAGAAATAATGTCCTAGATTCTTTAAAAGTATCTTATGCCAAGATATCAGAATTAAAATCAACAATTGCTGGGCATGAGTCTACCATTACGGATTTAAATTCAAAATTAGAAAACACAACAAATAATCTTAGCTCGGTTACCGAAGAAAAAGATAGTATGTCTTTTCTTGGAATATTAGTCTCTAAAGGAACCTATAATTTTATTCTGTGGTCTGCTATTGGGTTATTACTTCTTATGTTACTGTTCTTCATTTATAAGTTTAGGAATAGTAATATTTTAACTCAGGAGGCTAAAGGGGCCCTATCCGAGTTAGAAACGGAATATGAGGATCATCGACGTAGAGCGCTGGAACGAGAACAAAAAATAAGTAGGCAGCTTCAAGACGAAATCAATAGATACCGAAAATCAAAATAAAGAAAAGCTCCTTAGGGAGCTTTTTTAATACCCTTAGATATGGCACAACTCATCCAAGCTAACTTAACGCACTTAGCTGTTTTAGTTCCCTTATTTGATCAGTACAGAGTTTTTTACAAACAAAAATCAGATGAAGAAGCGGCCTACATTTTTTTAAAAAACAGATTAGAAAAGGAAGAAGCTATCATCTTTCTCGCCTATATGAATAATGAAGCGGTAGGTTTTGTACAGTTGTACCGTACCTTTTCATCTGTTAGTCTTGAACCCTTTTTTATTTTAAACGACTTATATGTGATGCCTTCTTATAGAAAAAAAGGAGTTGGAGAAGCCTTGTTGAACGAGGCTAAAAAAGTATGTCTATTAAAACAATTTAAGGGCCTCGCATTAGAAACAGCGGCTGATAACCCGGCTCAACAGTTGTATGAAAAACTAGGCTGGAAAAAACAATCTAATTTGTTTTACTTTTGGGATGCTCCAAAATAATACGAAAAACATATAGGAGGCACTTATAATGGGTGCTTCTTAAAATTAGATAACCTTGTATTAACGCCTATTGTATAACTTTATCACATAAAGACCCTTCATCACAGATGCGTATAGATATTATTACTGTTTTACCAGAGTTACTCAAAAGTCCCTTTGCTGCTTCCATTTTAAAGAGAGCAGCAGATAAAGGGCTTGTAGAAGTGCACTTTCATAATTTAAGAGATTATACTACAAAGAGTTATAACCAGGTGGATGATTACCAATTTGGTGGTGGTGCTGGAATGGTTTTAATGATAGAACCCATAGATAAATGTATAAGTGCTTTAACTTCGCAACGGAATTACGATGAAATCATATACATGACTCCAGATGGGGAGACCTTAAACCAACGCATGGCCAATACCCTTTCGCTGCAAAAAAATATAATGATTCTATGCGGACATTATAAAGGGGTAGATCAAAGGGTAAGAGACAAATTTATTACCAAAGAAATTTCTATAGGTGATTATGTGCTTTCTGGCGGAGAATTAGGAGCGGCGGTACTTAGTGATGCTATTATACGTCTGTTACCAGGAGTATTAAACGATGAAACCTCGGCGCTAACCGATACCTTTCAAGATAACTTACTTGCGCCTCCAGTGTATACAAGACCTCCGGAATACAAAGGAATGAAAGTTCCCGAAATTTTATTGAGCGGGAACTTTCCGAAAATAGAAACTTGGAGAGAAGAACAAGCCATTGCGCGTACCAAAGAACTGCGCCCCGACCTGTTAAAGAAATAATTAAATAATCTTCATACACTGTTTTTCACCCGCAGTACTATGCTATTTTTTGACTAGGTATAGTTATGGTTTTATATGAGACATGGCTAGCATAGCCAATGAGAACAGGAATGAAATACGCTATTTTCATATAAAAATCATTAGAAATCTCTTGTGAATTGTGATTTATCCCCTATTTTTGCAGTCGATTAAAAATAACCTCTGGCGAAAATCGTGAATGTTGCTTTTAACTAATCTTAAATAACAACAATGGAATCATTAGTAAAATTTGTACAAGACGAATTTGTTCCAAAAAAAGAATTTCCAAACTTTTCTGCAGGAGATACCATAACGGTATACTATGAAATACGAGAAGGAGAAAAAACACGTACTCAGTTTTTTAGAGGGGTAGTCATCCAAAGAAGAGGAACTGGAGCTACAGAAACCTTTACAATTCGCAAAATGTCTGGCACTGTTGGTGTAGAACGTATATTCCCAGTACATATGCCTGCATTACAAAAGGTAGAGGTGAACAAAAAAGGTAAGGTAAGAAGATCTCGTATCTTCTACTTCAGAGGTCTTACAGGTAAGAAAGCGCGTATTAAAGAAGTGCGCTCTTAATATCCTTTTAAGATTCAAAAAATAGCAAACATCCATGAAATGTCATGGGTGTTTTTTTTATGAACAATTGTTAATAACCATGGTTCATAAGGTGTTGATTTTTAATTGGTTATAAAATTTGCAAAACTAGGTTTTTTGCCTACTTTTATCATGTAACAAAAAAGGAAGACCAGTATTGGCACCTTGCTTTTAGTTATTGTAAAGTTGACGTTCTTTTACATTGTTATTTAATTTTCTTAATGAAATTAGATGTTTTCGGACCGCTAATTGAAAAAAGAAAATTCTTCTAAACGATAGACGCCTTGGCAGCTAACGTTAAGCATGTAGTTTTTAAGCGATAAACGTAAAACGCAAGTTATACGTTTAAGGCAAAAGAACTTAAAATAACAAGAAAGGAATACAGATTAACTGCTCGGTTGTATAATGGAGAGTGAAATGTCTTCCAAACGTTGAAACAGTATAACAAAGGCGATCTAGGATTGCAGTTTTGTAAGAATATGGAGCAATCTGTACTAAAATACAAAACAAAAAATTTGGGAACTGTTTCTAAAAAGCCATATCAATGTACTCGTTACAATGATATGGCTTTTGTTTTTTAGAACAAGTTGTGCTACATCCATCAATTATGTATACAACATTTTATGTGGTGATCTGTGATAACTTTAGTACGTATCGCCTCCTCTTCCCGTCTATAAAATTGTATATTTGCTCCGCTTAAACAAAATATTTAATACACATGCCCAAAATTATTTATACCAAAACTGATGAAGCTCCTGCCTTGGCCACCCAATCTTTTTTACCCATTGTCCAGGCATTTACAAAACCATGTGACATTACTATAGAAACTAAAGACATTTCATTAGCTGGTAGAATCTGTGCTGTTTTTCCGGAAGTATTAACAGAAGAGCAGCGAATAACAGATGACCTAGCTGCGCTTGGAGCATTAGCAAAAACCCCAGAAGCTAATATTATCAAATTACCTAACATTAGTGCTTCTATTCCACAACTAAAAGAAGCTATTAGTGAATTACAAAGCAAAGGATACCAGCTTCCTAATTACCCAGACGAACCTGCTACCGACGCTGAAAAAGAAATTAAGTCACGTTACGATAAAATAAAAGGAAGTGCTGTAAATCCCGTATTAAGGGAAGGGAACTCGGACCGTAGAGCGCCAAAACCTATTAAAAATTACGCCAAAAAAAATCCGCATAGCATGGGAGCCTGGAGCTCCAATTCTAAAACCCATGTAGCTACTATGGATGCTGGTGATTTCAAATCTAACGAAAAATCACTGACCTTATCCGCAGACGCTAATCTACGTATTCAACTGGTGCAAGACAATGGAGAAATACAGGTTCTAAAGGAAGTTGTCCCTGTATTAGAAGGAGAAATTATTGACGCTACAGTACTGAACAAACAAGCTTTGATCAGCTTTTTAAAAGCCCAAGTTGCTGATGCCAAAGCGCAAGGTTTATTGTTTTCACTACACATGAAAGCAACTATGATGAAGGTTTCTGACCCTATTATTTTTGGACATGCTTTACAAACGTTTTTAGAATCTGTTTTTGAAAAACATGCGAACACCTTCGATTCTTTGGGGATTAACCCTAGTAATGGTTTAGAAGTACTTTATGCTAAATTAGCGAAATTACCGGAAGATAAACGTACGGAAATAGAAAACGATTTAGAACAGGCATTACGCAATGGTCCAGATTTAGCAATGGTAAATTCCGATAAGGGGATTACCAATTTTCATGTACCAAGTGATATTATTATTGATGCTTCTATGCCGGCCATGATTAGAAATTCTGGTCAAATGTGGAATGCCCAAGGAAAATTACAAGACACAAAAGCTGTGATCCCAGATAGTAGTTATGCGAGCATCTATCAGGCCACTATAGATTTTTGTAAAAAGAATGGAGCTTTTGACCCTACTACTATGGGTACCGTACCCAACATTGGATTAATGGCGCAAAAGGCGGAAGAGTATGGTTCCCACGATAAGACTTTTGAAATAGCCTCAGTTGGTAAGGTACAGGTTGTAGATACAGCTTCTAACGCTGTCTTAATAGAGCATGCTGTTAGTGAGGGAGATCTTTGGAGAATGTGCCAAGTAAAGGACGCTCCCGTGCAAGATTGGATAAAACTAGCGGTTACTAGAGCCAAAGCATCTAATACTCCTGCCGTTTTTTGGTTAAATGAAAACCGAGCGCACGATGCAGAATTAATAAAAAAGGTAAATGCGTATTTACCAAATCACGATACCAACGGATTAGACCTTCGTATTCTATCACCCTTAGAGGCAACGTTATTTACACTAGAGCGTATTAAAGCAGGAGAAGATACTATTTCTGTATCGGGAAATGTCCTGAGAGATTATCTAACAGATTTATTTCCTATTTTGGAAGTGGGTACAAGTGCTAAAATGTTGTCTATTGTTCCTTTAATGAATGGAGGTGGACTCTTTGAAACTGGAGCCGGTGGTTCTGCACCTAAACACGTAGAACAGTTTTTAGAAGAAGGTCATTTACGATGGGATTCCTTAGGAGAGTTTCTTGCCTTAGGGGTTTCCTTAGAGCACTATGCCGAAAAAAATAACAATCCTAGAGCACAGGTCTTAGCAGATGCACTAGATACAGCAACAGAGCAATTTTTAGACAACAACCGTTCTCCCTCTAGAAAAGTAAGAGAACTAGATAACAGAGGCAGTCATTATTACCTTACTCAATATTGGGCTAAAGCATTGGCATCTCAGGATAAAGACAGCTACTTAAAAGACCTCTTTACTCCTATTGCCGAGGATTTAATTGCCAATGAAACAACTATTATTTCCGAACTTAATTCGGCACAAGGTAGTCCGCAAGATATTGGTGGGTATTACAAAACCAATAGTACACTTATGGCAAAAGCAATGCGCCCAAGTGCTACTTTTAATGCCATCTTAGAACAGTTATAATTTTGTTTTAAAGAATCTGAGAAAGGCCGCTATGTATAGCGGCCTTTACTATTTAGAAGCGTTAAAATTATTGTTAACTTTTTTTAAGCGAAACTTTTTTAGTTTACATTTAAACAAAATTGCTTTAATGAACTCGGTTTCCAAACCAGTATTCTTACTGTTTTTATTAGTTTCCCTTTCCAATTTTGCCCAGCAACGTTTTACCCTAAGTGGAGTGGTTACGGAAGCCTCTAGTAATGAAACGCTCATAGGAGTTACCGTTGGAATTAAAGAATTAAAAACGGGAGTAATAACCAATGAATACGGCTTCTATTCCATTACACTGCCAGAGGGAGTATATGAAGTACAATTAAGTTACATTGGTTTTAAAGATATAACTCAAACAATAAGCCTTTCTCAAAACACAAAATTCAATTTTGAATTAGCTGAAGAAATGCAGCAACTAGAAGAAGTTGTAGTTGCAGAAGATGTGGAAAAAATAAACATCCGAAGGCCAGAGATGAGCGTTAACACACTGGCGGCGCAAACCATAAAAAAAATACCCGTATTACTTGGTGAGGCCGATGTTATTAAATCCATTGTACTACTACCCGGCGTAAGTAATGCAGGAGAAGGCTCATCGGGTTTTAATGTACGTGGTGGCGCTGTAGATCAAAACCTTATTCTTTTAGATGAAGCTACTATTTTCAACTCTTCTCACCTTTTTGGTTTTTTTTCCGTATTTAATCCAGATGCCATAAAAGACGTAAAGCTATTTAAAGGCGGTATTCCCGCGCGTTACGGAGGTAGAGTATCCTCGGTTCTAGAAATTTTTCAAAAAGAAGGAAATAGCAAAGATTTAAAGGTAAGTGGGGGTATTGGGGCCGTAGCAAGTAGACTCCTAATAGAAGGTCCTTTAAAAAAGGATAAAGCTGCTTTTCTTATTGGTGGAAGATCATCTTATGCACATCTTTTTTTACCGCTTTTTGACGTAGATAACCGTGCTTACTTTTATGATCTTAATACCAAGCTCAATTATAAAATAAGTGATAAAGACAATATATTTCTCTCTGGATATTTTGGAAGAGATGTATTTACC
>CAZWVO010000097.1:0-6968 GCA_964637535.1 uncultured Flavobacteriaceae bacterium | reverse complement strand
TTATTACCATCATTAAATACCTTATAGAGTTAATTAATTCTAAGGCAGAGATAGATGATATTGATCACCTTTCCAACCGTCGTGTTCGTACGGTAGGGGAACAACTATCTTCTCAGTTTGGTGTTGGTCTAGCACGTATGGCAAGAACCATTCGTGAGCGTATGAACGTTAGAGATAACGAGGTGTTTACACCCATAGATTTGATTAATGCAAAGACCTTGTCTTCTGTAATTAATTCCTTCTTTGGTACCAACCAGTTATCCCAGTTTATGGATCAAACCAATCCATTGGCGGAGATTACACACAAAAGAAGATTATCGGCATTAGGACCAGGAGGACTTTCTAGAGAAAGAGCTGGTTTTGAGGTTCGAGATGTACACTATACGCACTACGGAAGACTTTGTCCAATTGAAACTCCTGAAGGACCAAATATTGGTTTAATTTCTTCACTTGCGGTATTCTCTAAGGTAAACCCAATGGGCTTCTTAGAAACTCCGTACCGTAAGGTGGATAACGGTAAGGTAAATACAAAAGAGTTTGTATACCTAAGTGCCGAAGAAGAAGAAGGAATGAAGATTGCTCAGGCAAATATTCCTTTAAAAGATAATGGTACCATTGAAAATGATAAGGTAATTGCTAGGGAAGAAGGAGATTTCCCAGTGGTAGATCCGTCAGAAGTAAACTATACCGATGTTGCACCTAATCAGATTGCATCCATATCTGCTTCTTTAATTCCGTTTTTGGAACATGATGATGCAAACCGTGCTTTGATGGGGTCTAACATGATGCGCCAAGCAGTGCCTTTATTAAAACCGCAATCACCTATAGTAGGTACTGGTTTAGAAAGACAGGTAGCGTCAGATTCTAGGGTGTTAATAAATGCAGAAGGAGACGGTGTTATCGAATATGTTGACGCCAAGAAGATTACTATAAAGTATACAAGAACAGAGCAGCAACGTCTTATTAGTTTCGAAGAAGATTCTAAGAGCTATAACCTAGTGAAGTTTAGAAAAACAAACCAAGGAACTAGTATTAACCTTAAGCCTATTGTTCAAAAAGGAGATAAGGTTAAAAAAGGACAGGTGCTTTGTGAAGGATATGCAACGGAAAAAGGCGAATTAGCCTTGGGTAGAAACCTTAAAGTGGCCTTTATGCCATGGAAAGGATACAACTTTGAGGATGCCATCGTAATTTCTGAGAAAGTAGTTAGAGAAGATATCTTTACTTCTATTCATATTGATGAGTATTCTTTGGAAGTACGAGATACCAAATTAGGAGCAGAGGAATTAACCAATGATATCCCTAATGTATCGGAAGAGGCTACCAAAGATTTGGATGAGCATGGAATGATACGTGTAGGTGCAGAGGTGAAACCTGGCGATATTCTTATTGGTAAGATTACACCAAAAGGAGAATCAGATCCTACCCCGGAAGAAAAGTTATTACGTGCCATCTTTGGTGACAAAGCAGGTGATGTTAAGGATGCTTCTTTAAAAGCTTCTCCTTCACTGCGCGGTGTGGTAATAGATAAGAAACTATTCTCTAGATCTATTAAAGACAAACGTAAGCGTTCTGAAGATAAAGAAGCAATTTCGAAATTAGAACTGGATTACGAAGTAAAATTTCAGCAGCTAAAAGATGTTTTAGTAGAGAAATTATTTAGCTTAATTAATGGAAAAACATCGCAAGGAGTATTGAACGATTTAGGAGAAGAAGTACTTCCTAAAGGTAAAAAATACACCATGAAGATGTTAAATTCTGTAGATGATTTTGCGCACCTTGTAGGAGGTAGTTGGACCACAGACAAGAGCACAAATGCTAATGTTGCCGATCTGTTACACAACTATAAAATTAAACTGAATGACCTTCAAGGAAATCTAAGACGAGATAAGTTTACCATTTCTGTTGGAGATGAATTGCCAGCTGGTATTATGAAACTAGCTAAGGTATACATAGCCAAGAAGCGTAAGCTTAAAGTAGGAGATAAAATGGCAGGGCGTCACGGTAACAAGGGTATTGTAGCCCGTATTGTACGTCAAGAAGATATGCCGTTCTTAGAAGATGGAACTCCGGTAGATATTGTATTAAATCCGCTAGGGGTACCTTCTCGTATGAATATTGGACAGATTTACGAAACTGTTCTTGGTTGGGCAGGGCTTAAGCTTGGAAAGAAATTTGGAACGCCAATTTTTGACGGAGCTACGCTAGATCAGATCAATGAATATACCGATGAAGCAGGTATTCCAAGATTTGGACATACCTACCTTTATGATGGGGGTACTGGACAACGTTTTGATCAGCCTGCAACAGTAGGTGTTATCTATATGTTGAAACTAGGACACATGGTAGATGATAAAATGCACGCACGTTCTATTGGACCATATTCCCTTATTACGCAGCAACCGCTTGGTGGTAAAGCCCAGTTTGGTGGACAGCGTTTTGGAGAGATGGAAGTTTGGGCGCTAGAAGCGTATGGAGCATCTGCTACCTTACGTGAAATTCTTACGGTAAAATCGGATGATGTTATCGGAAGAGCCAAAACATATGAGTCTATCGTAAAAGGAGAGACCATGCCAGAACCTGGTTTACCAGAATCTTTCAACGTATTAATGCACGAACTTAAAGGTTTGGGCTTAGATATTAGATTGGAAGAATAAGTGTATCGTGTTAAGCGATGTAGTAAAAACAGTTAAATTACAAGTACCATATTATTATGGCAAGACAAAAAGATAATACTGCAATTAAAAGGTTTGATAAAATTTCCATTGGATTATCATCTCCAGAAGCAATTCTGGCAGAGTCTAGAGGAGAGGTATTAAAACCTGAAACGATTAACTATAGAACGCACAAACCGGAGCGCGATGGTTTATTCTGCGAGCGTATTTTTGGTCCTGTTAAGGATTATGAATGTGCCTGTGGTAAATACAAAAGAATTAGATATCGTGGCATTGTTTGTGATCGTTGTGGGGTAGAGGTAACAGAGAAAAAAGTACGTAGAGACAGGGTAGGACATATTAACCTGGTAGTTCCTGTAGCACATATTTGGTATTTCCGTTCATTACCTAACAAAATTGGATACCTTCTTGGATTACCTTCTAAGAAATTAGACATGATCATCTATTATGAAAGATATGTTGTAATTCAGGCAGGTGAGGCTAAGAATGAAGAAGGTGAAGAAATCAATAAAATGGATTTCTTAACTGAAGAAGAGTACCTAAACATTTTAGAAAGCCTTCCACAAGAAAATCAATACTTAGAAGATTCTGACCCCAATAAGTTTATTGCAAAAATGGGTGCAGAGTGTCTTATAGATCTTTTAGCCCGTATCGATCTTAATGAACTTTCTTTTTCATTAAGACATAAAGCCAATACTGAAACCTCTAAGCAACGTAAAACGGAAGCTTTAAAAAGGTTACAGGTTGTAGAGGCGCTAAGAGAATCTCAGGAAAATAGGGAGAACAGACCAGAATGGATGATCATGAAAGTGGTTCCTGTAATTCCGCCAGAATTACGTCCATTGGTACCATTAGATGGAGGTCGTTTTGCTACTTCGGATCTTAATGATCTATACAGAAGAGTAATTATTAGAAATAATCGTTTAAAACGATTGATGGAAATTAAAGCTCCGGAAGTAATTCTTAGAAATGAGAAACGTATGCTTCAGGAAGCAGTAGATTCCTTATTTGATAATACACGTAAGGCGTCAGCAGTTAAAACAGAATCGAATAGACCTTTAAAGTCGCTTTCAGATTCCTTAAAAGGAAAGCAAGGACGTTTCCGTCAAAACCTTTTAGGAAAACGTGTAGATTATTCCGCACGTTCTGTAATTGTTGTAGGCCCGGAAATGAAGTTGTTCGAATGTGGTTTGCCTAAAGACATGGCCGCAGAGTTGTACAAGCCTTTTGTAATTCGTAAGTTGATAGAAAGAGGAATTGTAAAAACGGTAAAGTCGGCTAAAAAGATTATAGATAAAAAAGAGCCAGTAGTATGGGATATCTTAGAGAACGTTCTTAAAGGACATCCTGTATTGTTAAACCGTGCTCCTACTTTACACCGTTTAGGAATTCAGGCATTTCAGCCTAAATTAATAGAAGGAAAAGCAATACGCTTACACCCCTTAGTGTGTACGGCATTTAATGCGGATTTTGATGGAGATCAAATGGCAGTGCATTTACCCCTAGGTCCGGAAGCTATTTTGGAATCCCAACTATTAATGTTGGCTTCTCATAATATCCTGAACCCTGCTAATGGATCTCCTATTACGGTTCCTTCTCAGGATATGGTATTAGGACTGTATTACATGACTAAGGAGCGCAAGTCTACTAAAGAAGTACCTGTTATTGGAGAAGGACTTACATTTTACTCCTATGAGGAAGTGGTAATTGCCTTTAATGAAGGTCGTGTAGATCTAAATGCAGGTATTAAGGTAAGAGCTAAAGATTTTAATGAAGAAGGAGAGTTAGTAGATCAAATAATAGCTACTACAACAGGAAGAGTACTCTTTAATAAGGTAGTGCCAGAACAGGCAGGATATGTAAATGAGGTACTGAACAAGAAATCTTTACGAGATATTATTGGAAATATTCTTGGGGTAACAGATGTGCCAACTACGGCAGATTTCTTGGATAAAATTAAAACAATGGGATATGAATTTGCCTTTAAAGGTGGATTATCCTTTAGTTTAGGAGATATTATTATCCCTCAGGAAAAACACGAAATGATTGCTGATGCTAACGGTCAGGTAGATGGTATTATGGCCAACTATAATATGGGGCTTATTACCAACAATGAACGTTACAATCAGGTTATTGATGTATGGACTTCTACGAATGCCATGCTTACAGAACTTGCTATGAAGCGTATTCGCGAAGACCAGCAAGGATTTAACTCGGTATATATGATGTTAGATTCTGGTGCAAGGGGTTCTAAAGAGCAAATTAGACAGCTTACTGGTATGCGTGGGTTAATGGCTAAGCCAAAGAAATCTACTGCAGGAGGTGGAGAAATTATTGAAAATCCAATTCTTTCTAACTTTAAAGAAGGACTATCCATTTTAGAATACTTTATCTCTACGCACGGTGCGCGTAAAGGTCTTGCAGATACCGCATTAAAAACGGCAGATGCAGGATACCTAACCCGTCGTTTGGTAGATGTATCTCAAGATGTGATCATTAATATAGAAGACTGCGGTACGCTTCGTGGTATAGAGGTTAGGCCTTTAAAGAAAAACGAAGAAATTGTAGAGACCTTAGGTGAACGTATTTTAGGTCGTGTTTCGTTACACGATGTCTTTAATCCGTTAAACGAGGAGCTTTTACTGGAAGCCGGACAAGAGATTATGGAGGCCGATGTTAAGCGCGTAGAAGCATCTCCTATAGAATTTATAGAAGTGCGCTCTGCTTTAACTTGTGAAGCTAAAAAAGGAATTTGTTCCAAATGTTATGGTAGAAACCTATCTACCAACAAAATGGTGCAACGTGGAGAAGCTGTTGGTGTAGTTGCTGCACAGTCTATTGGAGAACCTGGAACGCAGCTTACCTTACGTACATTCCACGTAGGAGGTATTGCCGGAAACATTTCTGAAGAGAATAAACTAGAAGCGAAGTTTGATGGTGTGGTAGAAATTGAAGATTTAAGAATGGTTAAAGGAAAAGACAATGATGGCAAAGTTGCTGATATTGTAATTTCTAGAACTTCGGAAATCAAGATTGTAGATGTCAAAACAGGAATAACATTAAGTACAAATAATATTCCTTACGGTTCGCAAATATTTATTCAACCTGGAGCTAAAATTAAAAAGGGCGATGTGATCTGCTCTTGGGATCCATATAATGGGGTTATTGTATCAGAATTCCCTGGGCAAATTGCCTACGAGAATATTGAGCAAGGAATAACCTATCAAGTAGAGATTGATGAGCAAACTGGTTTCCAAGAAAAAGTAATTTCAGAATCTAGAAACAAGAAGTTAATTCCTACCTTATTAATTAAGGATAGTAAAGGAGAAACCTTACGTTCGTATAACCTTCCTGTTGGTTCGCACATCATGGTAGATGATGGTGAAAAAATTAAAGAGGGTAAAATATTAGTGAAAATACCACGTAAATCTGCAAAAGCAGGGGATATTACTGGAGGTCTTCCAAGAGTAACAGAATTATTTGAAGCCCGTAACCCTTCTAATCCAGCTGTAGTTTCGGAGATTGATGGTGTAGTTTCTTTTGGAAAGATTAAGCGTGGTAATAGAGAGATTATCATAGAATCTAAACTTGGAGAAATTAAGAAGTACTTAGTAAAACTCTCTAATCAAATCCTAGTACAAGAGAACGATTACGTAAGAGCAGGTATGCCATTATCTGATGGTTCTATTACTCCAGAAGATATCTTATCCATTAAGGGACCTTCTGCAGTACAACAGTACTTGGTAAATGAGGTACAAGAAGTATATCGTTTACAGGGGGTGAAAATTAATGATAAGCACTTTGAAGTGGTAGTGCGTCAGATGATGCGTAAAGTGCGTATCCAAGACCCAGGAGACACCATCTTCCTAGAGAATCAATTGGCGCATAAGGCCGATTTTATCCGGGAGAATGATGAAATTTATGGTAAGAAGGTGGTTGAAGATGCAGGAGAGTCGGAAAATCTTAAGGCAGGTCAAATTATTACGGCCAGAGAGCTTAGAGATGAGAACTCTATCTTAAAACGTTCCGATAAAAACTTGGTAGATGCAAGAGATGCAGTAGCTGCTACAGCAACTCCAATCTTACAAGGTATTACTAGAGCATCACTACAAACAAAATCCTTTATCTCTGCGGCTTCCTTCCAGGAAACCACAAAGGTGTTAAACGAAGCCGCTGTAAGTGGTAAAGTAGATCACCTAGAAGGACTTAAAGAAAATGTAATTGTAGGGCATAAAATTCCTGCCGGTACCGGTATGCGAGATTATGAAAACATCATCGTAGGTTCTAAAGAAG
>CAZWVO010000096.1:0-6971 GCA_964637535.1 uncultured Flavobacteriaceae bacterium | reverse complement strand
CTTACCCTAGGTGTTTTTGCTTGGATATCAGGAAACATTGTGTTTTCAGAGTACTTAGATATCATGTTTATTCCTAGTGCTGGTGAATTGGTAGTATTTATTGCTGCCTTTGTTGGAGCTTTGGTTGGTTTTCTATGGTATAATGCTTTTCCAGCACAAGTTTTTATGGGAGATACAGGTAGCTTAACCATAGGAGGTGTAATTGCTGTAATTGCCATTATTGTAAGGAAAGAGCTCCTTATTCCTGTACTCTGTGGAATCTTCTTTGCAGAGTCTATTTCTGTGATGTTACAAGTAGGGTACTTTAAATATACACGTAAAAAATTAGGCGAAGGCAAACGTATTTTTTTGATGGCGCCTTTACATCATCATTACCAGAAGATGGGGTATCATGAAAGTAAGATTGTAACACGCTTTTGGATTATAGGAATCTTACTAGCCATTGTAACTATAGTGACCCTAAAGGTACGCTAAGATGAAAAGGCTAGTCGTACTTGGAGGAGGAGAGAGTGGCATTGGAACTGCCATATTAGGAAAGGAAGAGGGATACGATGTTTTTGTATCTGATAAGGGAAAAATAAAGGAAACGTATAAAGAAGTTCTTGTACATTTTGAGATTGACTGGGAAGAAGAACAACATTCTAAAGCCAAAATTTTAAATGCCGATGTGGTCATGAAAAGCCCTGGTATTCCAGATACGGTGCCCTTGGTTAAAGAGTTATTGGCTAAAGGTATTGCGGTAATTTCTGAGATTGAATTTGCTGCTGCTTTTACAAATGCAACCGTAATAGGAATTACTGGAAGTAATGGCAAAACCACTACTACTATGCTTACCAACCACCTTTTAAAAGAAGAAGGTGTAAAAGTGGGAATGGCAGGGAATATTGGAGACAGTTTTGCTAAGATGGTGGCACAGCAGGTATTGGATTTTTATGTGTTGGAGATTAGTAGTTTTCAACTGGATGGAATCGTAAAATTTAAACCTCATATTGCTATAATCACCAATATAAGTCCAGATCATTTGGATCGATATGGGTATAATTTTGAGGCGTATATCGCTTCCAAATTTCGGATCGCAGAAAATCAGGACCAAGGAGATTATCTCATTTATGATGCAGATGATAAAACCCTGGTAAATTGGTTAAAAAAACACCCAGTACAATCGCAATTAATGCCTTTTTCGCTCACGAATGAAGTAGAAAAAGGCGCTTATATACAAGACAATAAAATTATTATTAAAACAACAGATAACACCACGGAAATGACAACAGACCGCCTTGCATTAGAAGGACAACACAATTTAAAAAACACCATGGCGGCTGCAATGGCTGCCACTTTGGTAGGTATTCGCAAAGAAACCATTAGAAAAAGCATTCAAAATTTCCAGGGTGCTGCGCATCGTTTGGAAAAGGTGTTAAAAATTCATCATGTACAGTACATTAATGATTCCAAAGCTACTAATGTAAATGCTGCATTTTATGCGCTAGATAGCATGAAAACACCTACGGTTTGGATTGTAGGTGGGGTAGATAAAGGAAATGACTATACCGAGTTAATGCCTTTGGTAAGAGAAAAAGTAAAAGCCATCATTTGTTTGGGACTAGACAACGCGAAGATCATAGACACTTTTGGGAATGTGGTAGACCTGGTGGTAGAAACTTTTGCCATGGAGGAAGCAATAAAGGTAGCCTATAAAATAGCAGAACGGGGAGATACCGTTTTGCTGTCACCAGCATGTGCTAGTTTCGATTTGTTTGACAATTATGAAGATAGAGGAAATCAGTTTAAAGCAGCAGTAAAGACCTTATAAAGTGGTTCAATTTTTAAAAAACATTCATGGAGATAAGGCTATTTGGGCGGTAGTAGCCCTGTTAGCGCTGTTTTCTTTTTTGCCGGTCTATAGTGCCAGTACTAACCTTGTTTATGTGGCAGGTACAGGTACTCCTATGGGGCACTTAGGAAAGCACGCCCTATTTCTGTTTTTAGGATTTGGTATTATCTATGGTGTACATAAAATACCAACACATTTTTTTAAAGGCCTTTCTATTATTGCCATGCCTATTGTAGTGCTACTATTGGTCTATACCTTAACACAAGGCACCAATGCCGGAGGAACGAATACCAGTAGATGGATACGCATTCCTTTTGTTGGTTTTACCTTTCAAACTTCTACCCTTGCAGCAGTTGTGCTCATGATATGGGTTGCTCGTTATTTAGCAAAGATTAAAGACAAAATCATCTCTTTTAAAGAGAGTATTTTGCCCTTATGGTTACCCGTTTTCTTAGTTGTAAGCCTCATTTTGCCAGCTAACTTTTCAACAGCAGGAATTCTCTTTTTTATGGTTTTGGTGCTCTGCTTTTTAGGAGGGTATCCTTTTAAGTATCTCATGGGTATTGTAGGAGCAGGACTCCTCAGCCTTACCCTCTTTGTACTGGTAGTAAAAGCAGCTCCGGACGTATTTCCGAATAGAGTAAATACATGGGAAAATAGAATTACAAATTTTTTAAACGGTACAGATGCCGAGGGCGATTATCAAATAGAAAAAGCAAAAATAGCTATTGCAAGTGGTGGCCTTGTAGGGAAGGGGGCAGGTAAAAGTGTACAGAAAAACTTTTTACCCCAAAGTTCTTCCGATTTCATTTTTGCCATAATTATAGAGGAGTATGGGTTAGCAGGAGGATTGACCTTGTTGTTTTTTTACCTCTTACTCCTATTTAGAATAGTGGTAGTAGCCAATGGTAGTGCTACTATTTTTGGAAAATTATTGGCGGTTGGCGTGGGCTTACCCATTGTATTTCAAGCGCTAATTAATATGGCAGTGGCCGTTGAACTTTTTCCGGTTACCGGGCAAAATTTACCACTTATTAGTAGTGGTGGCACCTCTGCATGGATGACCTGTTTGGCTATTGGTATTGTATTAAGTGTTAGCAACAAGCACAGCCTAGCAGAGCAAGATGGTGTAGCAGAAGAGGAAACAAACCCTTTAGAAGTATTAAGTGGGCAATTATAGGTTCATACTTTCTGGAGGCGGCACAGGCGGACATATATATCCGGCAATAGCCATTGCTAATGAATTAAAGAAACGATTTCCGACAGCGGTTTTTTTGTTTGTTGGCGCTAAAGACCGAATGGAAATGGAAAAAGTACCCCAGGCAGGGTACAGCATAAAAGGGCTTTGGATAAGTGGGTTACAACGGAAACTAACCCTTAAGAATTTAATGTTTCCTATAAAACTGATTAGTAGTTTGTTAAAAGCAAGAGGCATAGTATCCAAGTTTAAACCGCATGTGGTCATTGGCACAGGGGGCTTTGCTAGTGGTCCGCTACTTAAAATTGCCTCAGGAAGAAAGATACCATGCGTTTTGCAAGAGCAAAATTCGTATGCCGGTATGACTAACAAACTATTGAAAGATAAAGTAGCCAAGATCTGTGTGGCTTACGATGGAATGGATCAGTTTTTTCCGGCAGAAAAAATCATAAAAACGGGTAACCCCGTTAGGGATGATCTTATGTCATTAGATAAGCCAACCCCTAACACCTATCAGTTTTTTGATTTGGACCCTTCAAAACCTACACTATTAATTTTAGGTGGAAGTTTGGGGGCAAGACGGGTGAACCAGTTAATAGCCGAAAAGCTACCGTTTTTTGAAACCTTAGATCTACAAATTATTTGGCAGTGCGGGAAACTGTACTACAGTGCGTACAAGGAGCATCATAGCAATAGGGTTAAAGTACATGCATTCCTAAATAAAATGAATTATGCGTACTCGGTTGCAGACATAATCATTTCTAGAGCGGGAGCAGGTTCGGTTTCAGAATTATGCATTGTGGGTAAACCCGTACTTTTTATTCCCTCACCTAATGTAGCAGAAGATCATCAAACTAAAAATGCGCAGGCATTGGAAACAGCACAGGCAGCAGTACTTATTAAAGAGCAGGATTTGGAAAACACCTTTGAAGACGTGTTTACAGGCATTTTTCAGGATAAAATCAAGCAACAAACGCTTAGCGGTAATATAAAAAAACTGGCTAGGCCAGATGCTACATCAGCTATTGTTGATGAAATTGAGAAACTATTAAAACAGTGAACTTAGAACAAATACATAGCGTTTATTTTATAGGAATTGGAGGCATAGGGATGTCTGCTTTGGCTAGGTATTTTAAGTTTATTGACAAGCAGGTAGGTGGTTATGATAAAACCAGTACGCCCCTAACAAAAGAATTAGAAACCCACGGAATTGCAATTCATTACACTGATGATATTTCCCAGATTTCAAAAACATTCTTAGATCCAGAAACTACCCTGGTAGTCTATACCCCAGCCGTTCCTAATTCGCACAAAGAACTCAATTATTTTAGGGCCTTTGGTTTTGTAATTATGAAGCGTTCAGAGGTACTTGGTCTAGTTACCAAGGATACCTTTTGTTTTGCTGTTGCCGGAACGCATGGAAAAACTACTACCTCTAGCATTTTAGCACATCTCTTAAAAGAGACAGGGACACCTTTAACGGCATTTCTTGGAGGTATTTCTGAAGATTTTAATAGCAATTTTTTGTTAGAAGGAACAGCGTATTCTGTAGTAGAAGCAGATGAATTTGATCGTTCTTTTCTTCGTTTATCCCCTAATGTGGCCTGTATTACCTCTATGGATGCAGACCATTTAGATATATACGGAACAGATGAAGAATTACAGAAATCATTTAAAGATTTTACGCAGTGCATAAAACCGGGAGGATTATTATTTGTGCGACAAGGTTTGCCTTTAGAAGGCATTACTTATGGAATAGAAGACAACTCGGATTATTGTATCCGCAATCTAAAAATAGAACATGGCACCTACATTTTTGACTTGGGAACCCCTGAAACTGTGCTTAAAGGGGTGAAGTTCAACAAACCGGGACAGCACAATTTGCTTAACGGATTAGCAGCTTTTGCAATGGCGATACAAGCGGGCCCCCCTGCGTATCGCCTGGCAGAGGCATTAGGTACATTTAAAGGAGTACAACGTCGATTTTCGTATAAAATAAAACAAGAAAATTTAGTATTTATTGATGATTATGCACATCATCCTACAGAAATAAATGCGGTGTATAGCGCCATTAGAGAAATGCACCCCAATAAAAGAGTAGTTGCTGTTTTTCAACCCCATCTGTTTTCTAGAACAAAAGATTTTGTGGTCGACTTTGCAAAAAGCCTTTCAAAATTTGATAGTGTATTGCTTTTAGATATTTATCCAGCACGGGAAGAGCCCTTGCCTGGAGTTACCTCAGAATGGCTCTTAGAAAAAATAGAAAATCAGCATAAAAAGCTAGTGAAAAAAACAGATTTAATCTTTGAAATAAAAAAAGAGAACCCAGAGGTTTTAGTAACTATGGGAGCTGGAGATATTGGATTAGAAATTAAAAAAATTAAAGAAGAATTGTCATATGCGTATTAATTGGAACAAAATTAAGTTTGTTGTACTTCTGCTTGTAATAGGTGGTTTGTACGCGTTTGCAGACTATAGAAGTGCACAAAAACCAGTAGACGGAATACGAATTGAGTTTGAAGGAGATCAGAATTTATACATTACACAAGAGGCGGTTAATAAATTGTTAATACAAAGTTATGGAAGCCTCTCAAACGTGCCCAAAGAAAAATTAGTTTTGAATACTATTGAAAAGGTCATAGAGACCAATAAGATGGTAAAAAATGCCCAAGTATATCTTACTGTAAATGGGGAGCTCAGATCCAAAATTGTTCAACGAGAGCCAATCGGAAGAATAGAGGGGAGTGCACAATTCTATGTAGATGATGAAGGAAAACGAATGCCTTTATCCAATTATCATTCTGCTAGAGTACCAATCATTACAGGAAAGATCACCAAAAAAAGTCTGGAAGACGTATACGTAATTCTGGAATATATTAATGAAGATGATTTTTTGCGAAAAAATGTTATCGGAATTCATATTGAAGACGAAGAAATGTATCAGTTAAAATTCCGATTAGAGAATTTTGTAGTGAATTTGGGAAGTGTTGATGATCTGGAAGAAAAGTTTAGCAATTTCAAAGCCTTTTACGCAAAGGCGTCGAAAGATAAAACATTAGAAGACTTTAACATCGTAAGCTTGGAGTTTAACAATCAGGTAGTCTGTACTAAAATATAAGATATGGAAATGGGGAAATATTCAGTAGGATTAGACATTGGAACCACTAAGATTGTTGCCATTATTGGTAAGGAAAACGAGTATGGCAAAATTGAAATATTAGGCATTGGGCGTTCTAAAAGCCTTGGTGTGCATAGGGGGGTGGTAAATAACATTACGCAGACTATTAAATCTATTCAGCAAGCCGTAGAACAGGCGGAGCTCAACTCAGGGTTAAAAATTGGCTCTGTGGTGGTTGGGATAGCCGGACAGCATATACGCAGTTTGCAACACAGTGACTATATCACTCGTGCAGATTCTGAAGAGGTGATTAATGAAGAGGATTTAGACAGGTTATGTAACCAAGTATATAAGTTAGTGATGTTGCCTGGTGAAGAAATTATACATGTACTGCCCCAAGAATACAAGGTAGACGGACAAGCAGAAGTGAAAGAGCCTATTGGTATGTATGGCGGTAGGTTAGAAGCTAACTTTCATGTTGTAGTTGGGCAGGTTTCGTCTATCAAAAATATTGGCAGATGCATTAAAAGTGCAGGCTTAGATCTAGGCAATATTACCCTAGAACCCCTAGCTTCATCAGAAGCGGTATTAAGTCAAGAAGAAAAAGAAGCAGGTGTTGCCCTAATAGATATAGGAGGTGGTACTACGGATTTAGCCATTTTTAAAGATGGTATTATTCGTCATACAGCTGTAATTCCTTTTGGAGGAAATGTAATTACTGAAGATATAAAAGAAGGCTGTTCTATTATAGAAAAACAAGCCGAATTATTGAAAACAAGATTTGGTTCAGCATGGCCCGGCGAAAACAAGGAAAATGAAATTGT
>CAZWVO010000095.1:0-6988 GCA_964637535.1 uncultured Flavobacteriaceae bacterium | reverse complement strand
AAATAAGGGTTTAAGGGGATGTTTATTAAAATTTAATGTGCAGTTTACAATTCCCAAAATAAATGAATCATTTGCGTTCTAGTTTTGCATTATACTACTTGAAGAATACGAATTTTATTTAAATAAAAAGCCTAATCCTAGGCGTTTCAACATTTTCCGTTCAAAGTTCCAAAAAAATTGAAATTGTCCAAATAACCAACCAAAAAGGACTAACAGCACTTGGTAAAAAGGAAATATAAGCAATAGTCTTAGTGCACCATAACTAAAGCCACCCCACCAAAATTCAGGGCTAAAGTTAGCTCTGGCTAACCCAATCCAAGCTAAAAAAGGTTTAGCGACGTAGACCGATGAGGAACCGGTTATGGCAAAAACAACGCATACAATAACTACTTGTAGGTTAGAGTGAAGTCCCCACCGTTCTTTTAATTTTTGCATTTTGTATTCTAGTTTCGCCGCAAAGGTAGAGTTTAAATGCGAGGCAGAAAAGGACCAAGGCGCTGTCTGTATTTTCGTTGAAAGAAAATAAAGTAATTGTATAACTTATAATTTACTTCATAGCCATAATCTATACCGTATTGATAGTTAATTTGAAGTTCATAGAGGTTAGGATCAAACCGTTGTGGCTGCAATACCCTTTGATTCCACTCATTAACTAGTATTTGATTTCTGGTCTCTAGAAAAGACTGTGAATAATAGCCCTCTGGTCTGGCTATACCCTTAAGCCAAGCATAAAATCCAGGTTCAATAATGGTAATCTCGTATTCGGTTTCTTCATTAACTATTCTAATAGTATCTCCTACTTTGGCAGCAAAAGCTATTTTTTCCTCGTCCGAAATTTGAACTGTTTCTCTTTGCGTTTTACAACTCCAAATTAAAACAGAAAATATTACTATTACACCGCTATATTTTAAGGCTAATTTCATTTATCTTTCTAAATTTTAAACAACCAACTAGGATAATATACAAAAAAAAGCCACTTGCATAAGCAAATGGCTTGTTAATAATTGTTTGTAAATACCGGTTTGCGTTTACTTACCAAATAAACCGCCCAAGAGCCCACCTAGGCCTCCTTTTTGCTGGCCTCCGCCTAGCATCATTCCGGCAACATCATCTAAGATACTTCCATCTCCGTCAGAATCTAAAAACGATTCTACCAAAGATTGTTGCTTTCCTCCAGAACTATCACCTCCCATAAGGCCTCCTAAAAGACTGCCAAGACCGTTGGCATCGGTAACGTTTTGTTGCTGAGTTTGTTTTCCTAAAAAGCCCATTAATAAAGGAGCTGCAACTTTTAGGATGTTTCCAACGGCACCTGCATCTATTCCTGATTTTTGACTTAGTGCATTTTGTACCTGACTTTGTTTTCCACCGAGTACATGGCCTAGTATTCCCGCTCCATCATCCATTACAGACTGATCTACACCACCTCCAAAAAGGCCTCCTAAATTATCTAAGATACCTCCATCATGTTTGCTCGATAAAGCGCTCATAAGTCCTGCCGCACCTTCTGGTGTAGCGGCATTTCTTTTCATAGCACCCATTAAAACAGGGAGCGCCATACTTAAAACGCTTCCAGTTTTATCTGCTGATTGCCCCGATTGTTGAGACACTCCACTAATTAATTGCTGTCCCAGAGGACCACTTAACAAATCTAAAATTCCTGACATAGTTAATGATTTAAGTTTATGTGTTGGCAATTTACACAAAAACTCAAAATATTATAACGGGATTAAAATTATTTTAAGAGACTAATAATTTGAGCAGCCAGTTCCTCTCCAATTCGGTCTTGCGCTTCGCCAGTTGCCGCTCCTATATGCGGTGTTAGAGAAATGCTAGGGTGCATTAAAATTTTAATTTCAGGCTTAGGCTCTGATTCAAAAACATCTAGACCAGCAAAAGACACCTTTTTTTCTTCTAGGGCATCTATTAAGGCAACCTCATCTATAACACCACCACGTGCAGCATTTACTATAGCTACGCCCTCCTTCATTAAGGCAAACTCATTTTTCCCAATAACGTATTCTTTTTGCGCAGGTACATGAAGACTTATAAAATCTGCTTCTTTAAGCAATGCTTCCTTAGATATACTATGTAATTCAAAGGAAACTTCTTGTCCATCAAAAAAAGAAACGGTTACGGTAGCAGCATCTAGAAAAGGGTCAAAGTAAATTACTTTCATACCCACCCCAAGCGCTATTTTTGCCGTAGCTTGTCCAATACGTCCAAAACCTACTACACCTAGCGTCTTCCCTCTTAATTCCGCTCCTTTGGCATAGGCTTTTTTAAGTTTTTTAAAATTCTGATCTCCTTCTAATGGCATATTTCTATTGGCATCGTATAAAAATCGAACCCCGCCATAAAGATGTGCAAATACCAGTTCAGCAACCGAAGATGAAGAAGCTGCGGGGGTATTAATTACATGTATCCCTTTTTCTTTAGCGTAGGCCACATCAATATTATCCATGCCTACACCACCTCGTCCAATAAGTTTAAGACTGGGGCAATTATCTATTAGCTGTTTTCTTACCTCTGTAGCAGAACGCACTAATAAGCCTGAGATCTTCTCCGTATTGATATAATTCTCTAATTGCTCTTGGGCAACTTTAACGGTAATTACTTCAAAGCCCTCTTTTTCTAGAGCCGTGATTCCGGTTTGGGAAATACCGTCGTTTGCTAAAATTTTCGTAGTATTCAATCTTAATTGCTGGGCTAGGCTTTACGTTCCAGTTCACTCATTACATCAACAAGAGTTCCAACACTTTCTAAAGAAAGCGCATTATACATAGAGGCACGATATCCTCCTACAGATCGATGTCCATTTAGGCCATTAATACCAGCCTCTTGCCACATGCTGTCAAAAGTTTCTTTCAAGCTTTCTTCAGTAAGGTTAAAGGTAGCATTCATTATAGAGCGATCTTCTTTATTGGCAAAACCAGTAAACAGCGGATTAAGGTCGATTTCAGAATAGAGTAACTGCGCTTTTTTCTCATTCATTTCTTCCATAGCTGCAATGCCTCCTAAGTTTTTTAACCATTCTAAGGTTAACATAGATACATATACGGGGAAGACAGAAGGGGTATTAAACATACTGTCTTTTCCAATATGTACTTGGTAGTTTAACATAGAAGGTATTTCTCTAGATACTTTTCCTAAAATACTTTCTTTAACGATCACTAAGGTAGTCCCCGCGGGTCCCATATTCTTTTGAGCCCCAGCGTATATTAAATCAAACTGCGAAAAATCGAGTTGTCTAGAAAAAATGTCAGAGCTCATATCACAAACAAGCGGTGCGCTTACTTCCGGAAATTTTTTAATCTGAGTTCCAAAAATAGTATTGTTAGAGGTTAAATGTAGAAAGTCTAAATCATTAGGAATACCATACCCTTTAGGAATGTACGTAAAGTTCTCATCCTTAGAAGAACCTACTTCTACAATTTCGCCAAAGAGTTTTGCTTCTTTAATGGCTTTGGTACTCCAAGTACCTGTATTTAGGTACCCTGCTTTATTTTCCAATAAGTTATACGCTACCATTAAGAATGCTGTACTGGCACCTCCTTGTAGAAAAAGTGCTTGGTAGCCTTGTCCTTCCAATCCAAGAAGCTCTAAAGCAAGAGAACGAGCATTTTCCATGACTTCTACAAAATCCTTACTTCTGTGCGATATCTCTATTAGCGATAAGCCAAGGTTATTAAAATCTAAAACTGCAGCAGCAGCTTGTTCCATTACTTCTTTTGGTAAAATACAGGGTCCGGCACTAAAATTATGTTTTTTCACAATGGTAAATTTAAGGTGTAAAGGTCATAAAATTCTATTGAATCAGTACTACATAATGTTTAAATATTCTAGTATGTTTTTAACAAGAATTCAACAGTATCTACGCCATCTGCATAATCTGCCAATTCTGGTTTTTGTGATGCTCCAAATGCAATTTCGTTTTTATCAAACCCTTTAGCAACAATACATTGCAGTTGTTCTTTTTCTGCCTCTAATTGCGATGCTAAAGTAGTTTTGTCTTCATAGTACTCATAGAAAAGGGAGGCAATAGGAGAGGCGTAGCTCGTGTCCTCCTTGATCATTAAAAAACCGTTTTCTAGTAATTTAAACTCGCTCATTAAATACACAGCCTTGTTGTAATCATAGTTGTTGGCATATTTAGCGCTATTGATAATAGCGTTATAATCATAGATAGCTGAAAAAAAAGCCTCAAAGTTATATCCTTTGGGTACCATGAGTTTAGAGACACTTCTACAACCTAGTCCGTAATACCTAAAAACATCTTCGCCTAAGGCATGTAATTCTTCTTTGGTTTCTTCTCCAGAAAGAATGGCAATAGAATTCCTATTTTTTCTGATAATGTGCGGTTTATTACCAAAATAGTACTCAAAATAACGGGAGGTGTTATTACTACCTGTAGCTATTACGGCATCAAAATCTTGAAGCCGTTCTTTTTCAAAAACAATCTGTGACTTAAAAAAGGGTGCGATATCTATTAAAATTTTCGCTACTGCAGGAAGCAGAACAGTATCGTTAGAAGATAATTTAATAAGCGCTTTATGGCCAGTGATAAGAACCGCTAGAAAATCATGAAAACCAACAAGAGGAATATTGCCAGCCATAATTAAGGCGACTGTTTTTTCATTTTGTTGATCGATATCGTAGGGTTTTAACCAATCTTCTAATTTAGATTTAGTCAAAAGCGAAGCCCATTGTTGTAGCCCAAAATAGATGTTATCTTTCGTAAACCAACCGTTTTGATGCTTAGCGGCAGTAATTTGCGCCTTTAAATAGGTGTAATTTGGCGTATTTTGAATATCAATGTCAGGTGTAGTATTGCTAACATCGCAAAATTCATAGAAGAATTTTCCTAGTTTAACAAAAGCTTCTATTCTTTGCTGAAGGGTCGTCATTATATTTGTACAAGATTTTAATAGGATTTACCTTTGTGCAAAAGTATGGATGCTAAAATAAATCTGGCGTAAAAGAAAAAGAAAATTATGGCAATTATAATAACAGACGAATGCATCAATTGTGGGGCTTGTGAACCAGAGTGTCCTAATACTGCAATTTATGAAGGAGCAGATGAATGGCGTTACAGTGATGGAACTTCATTAACTGGAGATGTAGTTTTGCCTAATGGCAATGAAGTAAATGCAGATGATGTACAGGAACCTATAAGTGATGAGATATATTATATTTCTCCAGACAAATGTACAGAATGTATGGGTTTCCACGAGGAGCCACAATGTGCTGCAGTATGTCCCGTAGACTGCTGCGTGCCAGATGAAGATCATGTAGAGTCTGAAGAAACTTTGCTAGGAAAACAAAAATTTATGCACCCAGATGGGTAAGCATTTCCAATAAGTTAATAACCCTGGCCTATAGGTCAGGGTTTTTTGTTTACACAAAAAGGCATTTTAAACCAACTGTAAATCCTATATTTGCAGCCGTAAAAAAACAGCAAAGATGAAGGCAGGTATTGTCGGACTTCCCAACGTAGGTAAATCTACTTTATTTAATTGTTTATCAAATGCAAAGGCGCAAAGTGCTAACTTCCCGTTCTGTACCATTGAGCCCAATATAGGTGTGGTAAATGTTCCTGATACGCGTTTAGAAAAACTAGAAGAATTAGTAAACCCAGAAAGAGTAATTCCTGCTACAGTAGAAATTGTAGACATTGCTGGTTTGGTAAAAGGCGCTAGTAAAGGTGAAGGTTTAGGGAATCAATTCCTTGGAAATATTAGAGAAACCGATGCTATTTTACATGTATTACGTTGTTTTGATAATGATAATATTGTTCATGTAGACGGTTCGGTAGATCCAATTAGAGATAAAGAAACCATTGATATGGAACTGCAGCTTAAAGACCTAGAAACGGTAGAGAAGAAGTTGGATAAGGTAAAACGAGCTGCCAAAACAGGAAATAAAGAGGCCCAAAAAGAAGAAGCAGTTTTAATGCAGCTTAAAGAAGGATTAGAAGCTGGAATTTCTGTACGAGCAATAAAACTTGAAAAAGAGGCGAGATTAACTTATGTAAAACCCTTGCAGTTTATTACAGATAAGCCCGTAATGTATGTATGTAATGTTGATGAAGAAGGAGCAGTTTCGGGTAATGCATACGTAAATCAGGTAAAAGAAGCAGTTAAGGATGAAGATGCAGAGGTTATTTTTTTAGCAGTGGGTACAGAAGCCGATATTACGGAGTTGGAATCCTATGAGGAACGTCAGATGTTCCTTGAAGATATTGGTTTAACGGAACCCGGTTCTGGTAAACTTATTAGAGGGGCCTATAAATTGTTGGACTTGGAAACCTATTTTACTGCGGGAGAAAAAGAAGTTAGGGCTTGGACAATTCCTATAGGCGCTACGGCACCCCAAGCTGCCGGCGTAATCCATACCGACTTTGAAAAAGGGTTTATACGTGCAGAAGTAATCTCCTATGCAGATTATATAGCCTATGGCACAGAAGCTAAGGTTAAGGAAGCAGGAAAAATGCGAGTAGAAGGGAAAGAGTATATTGTGCAAGATGGAGATGTAATGCACTTTAGGTTTAATGTCTAGCCAAACTTGTTTTACTACTTACCAAAGACAAGCATTTCCTTTCTTACAACTAGTTATTATACGTTTTTACAGTTTTAAAGAACGGAATTTGGTTTTTACCGCCCTATCTGTTATTATATCAACAATGCAAACTGTGCTTTGTTAATTACTTTACCGAAGAGAGGTTTTATCTTTTTAGAACAGGTGTTATATTAGCGTCTTTTAGGTTGTAGTTCCTAATTTTATGGCAGAAACTAGTCAATATACAGAAGATAACATTCGTTCCTTAGACTGGAAGGAGCATATTCGTATGCGTCCAGGAATGTATATTGGTAAGCTAGGTGATGGTTCTTCTGCGGATGATGGGATATACATTTTACTTAAAGAAGTGCTCGATAATTGTATTGATGAATTTGTGATGGGCGCTGGTAAGACCATTGAAATTTCTATT
>CAZWVO010000094.1:0-6990 GCA_964637535.1 uncultured Flavobacteriaceae bacterium | reverse complement strand
ATTCTCCTGTACGCCAAGCGGCCATATTTGATCTTAAGCCAGAAAAAAAAGCCTTGAAAAGCTGTTGCTTTCCTGTTTTGTATTTTTCTGACAACAACGAAACATAAAAGGCATCAAAAATCATAGGCTTGGTTGCAACAAGTTTTATGTGCTGTTTAGCAAAAAGTTTGCGAATAGCAGTTTTAGAGAAGTGCCATAAATGCCTTGGGACATCATATGCTGCCCAATAATTTTTATACTGTTGGGCGTCTCGTGATTTAAAATTGGGTACTGCGATAATTAAAACGCCGTCTTTAGCCAAGAACGATTTCAACCTAAGGATCTGCTCTTCCAAATTTGGAAGGTGTTCTAAAACGTGCCAAAGTGTAATAATCTCATACTTCTTATTTGCCAAGTGGGTCATCTCCGTCTCTAAAGCTATTCCCTTATCGAGGGCTTTTTTTCTTGCCGTAGCATTAGGCTCTACGCCACTAACATCCCAACCGTACTTCTTGGCAACCATTAAAAAATCTCCTGTGCCTGCACCCACATCAAGCAAGGTTTTATTTGTGCCGACATAGCTTTCTATTAACTGCAGTTTTTTTCTAAGGCTATATCGTTTTACATTTTGATATAATTTTTCGGTTATTGTAGTATTACCATCGGTATGAGAAATATAATCTTCACTCTGATAATATTCCGCAAGCTCTTTGGGTTGCGGATGGGTAACAAGCATGTCTAATGCTTCGTCGTGAATTAATTCAAAATGCGCCCCAGAAACGGAATAGTCTTTAGTTTTTAAGTACAAATTCATTGTAGTTATGAGTAGCCAAATATTCGTTTTTCAAGTCCCGAAGATACTTCAAAACAACATTTCTGGAAAGTGAATTCGGTTTAAGACAATCATTCTCCGAGTCACTATACACCTCCATGGCAATATACCAGTTTCCATTTCTTATAATTTCCGTTGCCTCTAAAGGATCGTTATCTTCTACATTTAAAGCCCCGTTCACGGTAGCGTCTAAAAGTGCCGGAAACAAGTTAATGGCTTTATCTGGAATTTCAGTTTCATAAAATGAAAAGAAGTACTGCGCTCCATTAATGCTAAACGGCACATCATCATAAACCTGATCATCTTCCAATTGGAACTTTACATTTACATAATTATAAAATGCATTTTCTTCTTTAGGATCTTCAAAAATAAACATTTGCCTTTTTGGCAATTCTCTTTTAAACTTCTTTCCCTCTGTTACTTGATAATCTTCAATGCTTGGGGCAATACGAATAGGTATACAGGACTGTATCAAAAAACCCCATAGGAGTAGCAGTGTAATTTTTTTCATTTTTCGAGTTGTTTAGCTTCTGACTAGGCATCAAAAACTAGGCCGTAAATTACAGTGGATGTTCCACGTGGAACGTTCTGTTGTCTCATCGTCCCATAAACACCAGCAGTACACTTATATCACTAGGCGACACTCCACTAATTCTTGAGGCCTGGGAAATTGTTACCGGGCGTATATCATTAAGCTTTTCCCGTGCTTCATAAGAGAGTGATTTCAACCTATTATAATCAAAATCATCAGGGATTTTTATGTTTTCCAGACGATGCAATTTATCTGCATTATTCCTTTCTTTTTGAATGTACCCAGCGTATTTTACCTGAATCTCGGTTTGTTCCAACACCTCACTATCCAATTCATTTTCCGCTACAAAATGAGAAACTTTTTCCAATTCCAACATATGATCCATAGTAACTCCAGGTCTAGAAAATGCCTTAAACATTTTATCCGATTGCTTCACTCTTGACGAAGAAACTTTGTCCAAAATAGGATTAATATCCTCTGGGATAACACTAGTAGTTCTAAAGAACTTTATAAACTCCTCCGATTTTTGCTGTTTTATCTCCATGCGCCTCAACCGCTCTTCACTAGCTAAACCAATAGCAAATCCCTTAGGTGTTAATCTCAAATCGGCATTGTCTTGCCTAAGCAAGGTTCTATATTCTGCTCGAGAAGTAAACATCCTATAGGGCTCTTCTGTTCCCTTAGTAATAAGGTCATCTATTAAAACTCCAATATACGCTTCATCCCGTTTCAATATAAAGGGTTCCCTTTCATTCACCTTAAGATGCGCATTGATACCTGCCATAAGCCCCTGAGAAGCCGCTTCCTCATAGCCTGTAGTTCCATTAATTTGGCCCGCAAAAAAGAGATTAGCAACCGGCTTTGTTTCCAAGGTATGGCGTAACTGCGTGGGTGGAAAATAGTCATACTCTATAGCATACCCAGGCCTAAAAAACTTTACGTTTTCAAAGCCAACTACAGAACGTAGTGCGTTAAATTGTATGTCCTCTGGCAAGGAAGTGGAAAAACCATTCACATATACCTCCACGGTATTCCACCCTTCTGGCTCCACAAAAATCTGATGACTTTGCTTATCTGCAAAACGATTAATTTTATCTTCGATAGAAGGACAGTACCTAGGACCTATACTTTGAATACTTCCATTAAACATGGGCGACCTATCAAACCCTTCACGAAGTAGATTATGAACCACCTCACTAGTATGCGTCATATGACAATCCCGTTGCCTTTCCAACAAAGGGGTTTTCGTATACGAGAATTTTTCTGGATTAACATCGCCAGGTTGAAGTATCATTTTACTATAATCCAAGGATCTGCCATCCACCCTTGGAGGCGTCCCTGTTTTCATTCTTCCAGTATCAAAGCCCAAATCCATAAGCTGCTCCGTTATTCCAGTTGCAGCACGTTCACCTGCTCTTCCTCCTCCAAATTGTTTTTCCCCGATATGAATTAAGCCATTAAGAAAAGTTCCATTGGTAAGCACTACCGACTTAGCCTTCACATCAATTCCTAAAGAAGTTCTTACTCCAACAACCTTATTCTTATCCACCAATATACCGGATACCATTTCTTGATAAAAATCTACATTGGGAGTAGCCTCTAATGCAAGTCGCCACTCTTCTGCAAAACGCATCCGGTCATTTTGAGCACGAGGACTCCACATGGCTGGACCCTTTGACTTATTAAGCATCTTAAATTGTATGGCTGACTTATCTGTAATGATGCCGCTATAACCACCAAGCGCATCAATCTCCCTAACGATCTGCCCCTTTGCAATTCCGCCCATGGCTGGGTTGCAAGACATCTGTCCTATATTCTGAAGATTCATAGTGATTAATAGCGTCCTAGAACCCATATTAGCGGCTGCCGCTGCGGCCTCTGCGCCAGCATGTCCGCCGCCCACTACAATTACGTCATAAGTAGTATTAAACATAACAATCCTATCTATTGTTCCACGTGGAACAATTTAATCATTTGATTCTCTTTTTCCCTCATCACCATAACATCTTCCTTAGTCTTATCCTTATATCCAAGAAAATGGAGCACTCCATGCGCCATAACTCGAAGCAATTCCTCCGCCATTTCTACCTCATATTTGTCAGCGTTCTCCTCTAGGCGAGTTACAGAGATAAAGATGTCCCCAGAAACCAAAGTGCTGTCACTGTAGTCAAAGCTTATAATATCCGTATAGGTATCGTGCTCTAAGTACTTTTGGTTAAGATCAAGCAAGTACGTATCGTCACAAAATATATAAGAAACATCTCCAAGCTTTTTTCCTTCGATAGTTATTATCCTAGTAATCCAATTGGTAAACTTGGTTTTATCGTCTAAAAGGAACTCGGTCTCATAATGATACTCAATCATTGGTCTTGAAATAGTTCTTCACTTTTTCTCGAAAAATTTGCTGCAAAGGTAAGGCTTGTCTATTTAAAATTTCTATCTCATTCCTATAATTCTCCAGAAGCTCTGGCTTGGTAGTTATTGGATTTTTAAATTGCTCCACATTGGTATTACTTTCACGTTCTTGCTTTTGCCCTTGCTTAAGCGCCGCATTCTCCAATTTCAACAACTGATGTTGTATATTATTCATTTTATTTTCAGTCCGCTGCGTTACACCATTTTCCAACAAATCATTTTCAAAATCCTCCATCTGCCTAATCAGTTTCTTAGCCAATTGCTGATCTTCTTTTTTAATTAAGTTCTGAAGCTGTTCCTCCAGCTGCTGTCTTATTTGTTGCTGCTCCTTATAAATCTCATAAATCTCTTGAAGTTCCTGTTCACTTAATGCCCCTTGACCAGAACCAGATCCACCTTGGCCGTCACCGCCTTTTCCCTTCTCGCCCATTTCTCCCTTTTCACCGCCTTGGCCGCCCTTATTCTTTCCGTCATTCCCTTGACCCTCACCATCCTGATTCCCTTGTCCTTCTTTCCCTTTACCGTCACCTTTCTTGCCACCTTCACCCTGCTTAGGTTCCCCCTCACCTTCCTGGGACTTGCCAGACGATCCAGATTTACCCATCTCTCCCATCTTTTGTTGTAAACTCTGCTGTCCTTTTATAATGTCTGGCAATTGAAATCCCTCAGAACTCTGCCCCGCACCTGAACCTGAAGACATACTTTGCTGCATATTATCTAACAGCTTCGCTAAAAAATCGGCCAAGCTATTAGACGCCGTTAGCACCCGCTGTTGGGAAGAAGCCGCCTGATACAACTGCCGTTCCGCCATGCGTTCCAAAGCCTTATCCGTATTGTAATATACCTCCGTAATCTGTTCGTTCACAAAATCAGATAACTCTGCCCTCCTTAAAGAAAGAGAGAACAAACTATCATCTACATGTTCAAAAAGATTTCTAAGCTCTTGTTGTCTTCGAACCCCGGCAGAAAATTGAGCCACATTTTCATCACCCAGGTTAACATCGTCCAAAAGTTTTTCTTGCTTAAACGAAAACGTAACCAAATTATCCAGAATCTGACGTAGCATTTCGGCGTCTTCTGTAATACTAGATCCGCCACCACCGCCTGCGGCTGCAGACTGCTCTAAGTCCTGGCTCATCTGCTCCATTTTTTTCGCAGCTGACTTTTGCTTTTGCCCTGCCTTCTGTTGCGCACCTTCCGGTTTCTCACCTTCAGCGCCTGGCTCCTCATTCTCTTTTTGATGCTCCAACTGTTCTAACGCTTCTTTTTGATCCTTCTTTACCCCCTCTTCTTTGTCCTTGTCAACTTTTAACTCTAGCGGTTTCTGCAATTTCTGGTTATCCTTCTTCAACTCCTCCAACTCCTTAGCTAGCTTATCAAACTCCTCGTTTAAGTTCTTTTGCTCTTTTTTGGCCAAAGCTCCATTCTCTTCCTTGGATAGTGCTTCCTGTTTCTCGGCTAGCTTTTCCAAATCCTTCGCAAGCTGCGAAGCCTTCTCCGTAACATAATACCTTTTGGTAAGTTCCAATAATTGCTCAAGACTACGTTCACTATTCTGCTGTTTCTTTCCTAATTCTTCCAAGCGTTTAGCTAACTCTTCCTTGTCTATTTTATCAGCAATCTTATTAAGTTCTTCAAGCAATTTTTCATTTTTCTTTGCCTCCAATTCTTGCCGTTCCAAACGTTCCTTTAGCAACTGATTAAGTTCATCATCTTTATTTCCCTTGTCAAGATTTTCTTTGAGTTGCTTACTAAACTTTTGCATCAAATTCTCTTGCTGCTGCTGTTTCTTTAAAAAATCTTTAACCTTATTCTGATCATTAAAATTCAGGTTGTTTTTTTCCTTTTGTTCCTTATTAATCTCTTTTAAGGCCTCCTTTTGTTCCTTAAAACTATCCAAGGATTTATCAAGGTTCTTTAAAACCGATTGCTGAAATTCTAACTGCTTGTTTTTTAGCTGATTACCATCTAATAGTGCCATGTTAAACACCTTGCTCTTAGTGGTCTTACCGCCGTGTACAGCGTCATTATCCGTTGCGGTAAAGTAAAAACTATAATTTCTACCTGTATCCAAGCTTAAGCCAGAAGGGAAGGTGTAATAAAATTGACTAAAATTGGCATTAGGAGCGTGGAGTTCAACAATCTGCTTTTCTTTACTATTATCTTCCGGATAACATATTATTTTAATACTGTTCAGTTTATAATCATCTGTTGCTTCACCAACAAAATACGAAACGTTGGGGTTTAATGAATCATTTACCCTACTAGCAGTAATAGCCGGAAAGGCATCTTTGATCACCGTAAAATTATAATCGAGCTTTTCATAGTGTTTTACATTATCATTAGACGTTGCCAACTGATAGGATAGATTAGCATATACCCTTTTAGCCAAGGTAAAGCCCGTCTCTCTATTTGCAAAAACCGCAACAGTATCTGCTGTTATTAAATGAACTTGTTCTGTGTCCTTCCCAGCAATCTCCCAAGTTACCTTTGTTCCTTCCGGAAACGTAGCATTTCCTGTACTTTTTATTCTTTCTGTAGGCTTATTGGTATAGTTAGGAAAATCCAAAACCATGTTAAACCGTTGTATGGAGGGTGTTTTAAGTGCCGTAAGCGTATACGTTCTTGATTGCACCTCATTGGCCTTAAAATAAAAACTGGTGTTTTGTAAAGGAGGTGTAAATGTATATTGATAACTGCCTTGTTTTTCCTGTAATAACATGGCTTTACCATTCATCATAAGATATACATTCTCTGGCTGCACAGCTCCTTTTGTTATTACAGAAATAGTATATGCTTCACTTTCCAGCACTTCTAGATCATTGGATAACAATTGAAACGCAAAGGGCGCTGGAGGTTCATAAGCCAAATCATAATTTACAACACGATCATAAGACCCAAAAAAAGAACTTAGGTTTCCAGAAACCCATATAAGTACAACAAGGAATATTGGAATTGCTAAATATTTGAGGTACTTAAGATTTTCTTTAAAATTGATTGCCTCTACAAAAGGAACTGGCTTAAGTTGCTCTGATCGTTGCGCTATACTAGCCAATAAGAGTTCTGATTGATCATCATCATCTGCTAAATCTAGTAAATTATATAGCTTATCTCCAACTTGTGTAAAGTGCTTTCCAATAAACAGCGAAGCTTCTTTATTACTTATTCCTTTTTTTAGCTTAAACAAGTAGAAAAGTGGCACTGCAATATACTTGTACAATAAAAATAGCTC